>NZ_JBSGFQ010000004.1:0-234951 GCF_053603495.1 Nonomuraea sp. NPDC004186
ACCGGGCGGCGCAGCCGGTAGGCGAGATAGATCAGCCCGTCCGCGGCCACCGCGCTGGGCGCGCCCGCCCAGTGCCCCTCCCCCGCGACCGGCGGTTCGACCGCGACCACGGCGCGATCGGGGTCGGGGAGCAGGGCGGCCTTCTCGTCGATCGACATGGTCGTGAGACTAGGCGACGGCACGGGGCTGAGCACCGACGATGACCTTCCTTTGCACGTTTCCTTTGAGGCCGCCGTCACGCCTTGGCGGCATCCGTGAGCGCCACCTCCACGTCCGGGGACCGCGAGGGTGACAGCAGGTGCGGGCCGAGGGCCGACAGGTCCACGAGCTCTACCGGAGCGTCATGCTCGATGTGCCTGGTCAGCGTCTCGGCGACCTCGATGGCCACCGCCAGGGTCCTGGACCCGATGTGAGGGTTGCCGACCAAAGCCACCACGTTTCCGCCGCTCACGACGACCATCCCTACTCATTTTGAAGGAATTTCGGCGACGCCGAGTGCCCGCAGCAGCTCGGATCGGATCTCGGTGGCGCTCCGGCCGGCATCCAGCCGCTGCTCGGCGGCGATCCTGCCGTGGTCGAGCACGAGAACGCGGTCGGCCAGGGCGATCGCCTCGTCCACGTCATGGGTGACCAGCAGCACGGCGGGCCGGTGTTCCTCGTACAGACGGCGCAGCAGGCCGTGCATCTTGAGCCTGGTCAGGGCGTCGAGCGCGCCGAAGGGCTCGTCCGCGAGCAGGAGCCGGGGCTCGCGGACCAGGGAGCGTGCCAGCGCCACGCGCTGCTGCTCGCCGCCGGACAACTCGTTGGGCCAGGCACGCTCCCGCCCGGCCAGACCTACCTCCGCCAGGCTCTCCCGGCCGCGCTCCACGGCGCCGTCGAGTCCGAGGATCACGTTGTCGAGCACGCGCTGCCAGGGCAACAGCCTGGCGTCTTGGAACACCACCGACACCTGCGCGGGCACCTCGACGAGACCGTCCCCGGCGACGTCTGTGTCCAGGCCCGCCAGGGCCCGCAGCAGTGTGCTCTTGCCCGACCCGCTCTGCCCGAGCAGGGCCACGAACTCTCCCGGCGCGATCTCCAGGTCCAGGCCGTCCAGGACGGCGCGATCGCCGTACACGCGGGTCAGGCCCTTGACGCGGATCAGCTGGCCAACGTCCGTCGCCACGACAGCGTCCTCCTCTCCACGAGCCGCACCCCGGCGTCGGAGAAGAGCCCGAGCAGGCCGTACAGGACGATGCCGACGAGGATCACGTCGGTCTGCCCGTACGTGCGCGCCAGGTCCATCATGTAGCCGATGCCGGTGGTGGAGTTGATGAGCTCGGCCACGACCAGGAACAGCCAGGCCGTGGTGACCGCGAAGCGCATGCCGAGCAGGAACCCCGGCAGCGCGCCCGGCAGGACCACCTTCCTGATGAACGCGCCGCGCTTGAGGTCGACGGTCTCGGCCAGTTCGACGTAGCGGCTGTCGATGCTGCGCAGCCCGTTGTGGGTGTGGATGTAGATCGGCACGAGCACGCCGAGGGCGATCATGGTGATCTTCATGCCCTCGCCGATGCCCAGCCACAGAATGAGGAGCGGCATGAGCGCGAGCGCCGGGATGGCCCGCTTGATCTGGATGGGCCCGTCGATCACGGCCTCACCCCACCGGCTCAGCCCGGAGACCAGCGCGAGCATGGTGCCGAGCGGCACGCCGAAGGCCAATCCCAGTGCCACGCGCTGGACGGACGCGAGCAGGTTGGACTGCAGGCGGCCGGACTCGATCAGGTCGGCCGCGGTGGTGACTACGGTCCACGGCGCGGACAGGAAGCGCGGATCCAGCAGGCCAGTCGCCGAGGCGGCCGCCCAGAGCGCGAGGAGCAGGAGCGGGCCGACCAGGAAACCGAACCTGATCCGCGGGCCGGGCCGCAGGCGACGACGCTTGCGCGTGCGGGCGGCCACGGCCGGACGGGAGGCGACGAGCGTCATCACGCACCACCCTTGACCGCGGCCGCGCCCACCGTCTGGAAGCGCAGGTCGTACAGGTCCTGGGCCTTCAGCACCGGGTTACCGGTCTCCTTGGACAGGATGTCGATGGTCTCCTGGTGCCGGGCGATGGCCTCGGACCAGTCGGCGGGGATGTCCGGCTCGCCCGCCAGCTCGGCCAGGTATTTGCCGTCTTCGGCGCTGAGACCCTGGTCCTTGACGTAGTAACCGTCGATCCACTCCTTGGGGTGCTCGTAGACCCAGCGCGAGGCCCGTGCCCAGGCGGCGACATACTCGCGGATCGCAGCGGCCTTGGCCGGGTCCTGGAGCGTGACCGTCCGCACGTACAGGTGGCCCGGGTCGTCGCGGAGCCCGTGGCGGATGGTCGTGGCGCCGTCCCTGCCGAACTTGGCGGTGTAGCGCCTGATGTTCACGCCGCCGATCGGAGCCACGTCCACCTGCTTGGAGGCCAGCGCGTTGGGATAGACGTCGCCGGTGCTCGGCAGCTCGACCAGGGTGACGTCGTCCTTCGTCAGCCCGGCCTGCTTGAGGACTTTGAGCACGAGCGCGCCCTGAGCCTGGCCGGGGCTGTAGGCGATCTTCTTGCCGCGCAGGTCGACCAGGGTCTTCACGCTCACGCCCGGCGCGATGCCGAGCTCGTACGTCGGGTGATGGAGCGGGTCCTTGCGGAACTTGGAGGCGACGATCTTCACGGGCAGGCCGGTCCAGGTGGCCTGGATGGCCGGGATCTCCGCTACCGCGCCCACGTCGAGCGCGTCGGCCCGGAACGCCTCGCTGGTCTGCGGACCGCCGCTGATGTTGGCCCACTCAATGTCGAACGAGAACTTGTCGATCTCACCGGACAGCTGCAACGCCACCTTGGTGGGCGGGTCTCCGACGATCAGCTTGGTGCCCTTGGGGACGGACGTCGGCAGCGGCGCGTCGGCAGCGAGCACCGCCGCGGAGCTCTGCTGCTCGCCGCCTCCAGCACATCCGGTCAGGACGGCCAGCAAAAGCACGGCGAGTGCGGGTCTCAGGAGAGCGGAAACAGGCATATGGCATGGCCTTTCACATGTGAAGGTGCAGATCCTTGACGAAGGCGAGCGGGCCCCGCGTGGGACGGTCGGCGACGTCGAACTGCGGGTCATAGCCGCTGGCCAGATAGAGGCGCACGGCCTCGGGCTGGCGCGGCCCGGTGGTCAGGTAGATCCGGCCGTACCCGCGGCGCAGCGCTTCCCGCTCCAGCTCGCGTACGACGAGGCGGCCGAGCCCTTCGCGGCGGTGACGCGGGTGTGTCCACACGCGCTTGATCTCGGCGGTCGCCGCGTCGTAGCGGCGGAACGCGCCGCCGGCCACGGTCTGGCCGCCGGACACCACGATCAGGAACGCCCCGTACGGCGGCGCGAACTCGGACTCCGGATACCTCGCCAGCTCGTCGTTGGGCCCGTACCGGGAGGTGTACTCCAGTTGCAGCCCGGCCAGCAGCGGCGCGGCGGCCGGGTCCGACACGGGGACGAGCCGCACCTGCGCGGTGAGCTCGCTCATGACTCCTGCCGAGGCAGGCCGGGCGGGTTGATCTGCGACGCGGGGATCGCCTCGTTGCCCAGGCCCCACCGGTCGAGCACCTCCTTGTACTTGCCGTTCTCGATCACGGTGTTGAGCGCCTCGTTGAGCGGCTTGACCAGGCCGTTGTCCTTCTTGGTCATGGCCGCGATGAGTCCCTGCAGGTCCGGCCCGGCGCCGGAGAAGGTGCCGACGATCCTGGACCCGCCGCTGACGGCGATGTTGTAGGCGATGGTCGGGTTCGGGCCGAAGTACGCCTGGACGCGGCCGGACTTGAGCCCCAGCAGCACGTCGCTGTACTTCTCGTAGTAGAGGATCTCCACCGGTTTCAGCCCGGCGGCCTTGTTCTGCTTGTCCCAGTCGAGCAGGATCTTCTCCTGGTTCGTGCCAGAGCCGACCGAGACGCGCAGCCCGGCGATGTCGGCCGGCTTGGCGATCTGCTTGATCGGGCTGTTGCCGGGGACCTGCCAGCCGAGCTGGTCGACCCGGTACGTCGCGAAGTCGTAGGTGTCCTTGCGCTCCTCGGTGACCGTGACGTTGTTGAAGACCACCTCGTCCTTGCCGGACTTGGCGGCGAGGAAGAGGTTCTCCCACGAGCTGATCCGCGGGGAGATCTCCAGGCCCAGCACGTCGGCCACGAGCTGGGCGAGGTCGATCTCCACGCCGATCAGGGTGGTGTCGTCGTCGGCGCGGAACACCAGAGGCGCCGCGCCCTGGCCGCTGAAGCCCACCGCGAGCTTGCCGTCGGCGGCGATCTCCTTGGGCACCTGGGCGGCGATCGCGTTCACCTTGTCGGCCCGTACCCGGTTCTGGTCAGGGCTGAGGTTGATCTTCTTGCCCGCCACCACGGGAGCCGTGGCGGCGGACGGCGCGGTGACTGTGGGCTCGGCGCCGCAGGCCGCGGTCAGCAGGAGGAGCGCGGGCACGGCGAGGGCCCGCGCGAGCGAAGCGCGCATGTCATGACGTCCTTGGGGATCAGAGAACCTTGCTGAGGAAGGCGGTGGGCACGATGGTCCGCATGGCCTGCGGCAGGATGATCCGGAAGAGCCGCCGCGCCGGCGGCAACCCCAGAGCGGCCGCCGCCTCCCGCTGCCCGTGATCCATCGACAGCAGACCGCCGCGGACGATCTCAGCCGCGGACGCGGCCTGATGCAGCGCCAGCCCCAGCACCGCCGCGGTCAGCGGCCCGATCAGGTCCATCGTCCCGAAGTCGAAGAACGCCGGCCCGAACGGCACCCCCACCGACAGCCGCGGGTAGAGCAGCGCCAGGTTGTACCAGAACAGCAGCTGCAGGATGAGCGGCACCGACCGGAACAGCCACACGTATGCCCAGGCCACCGACGACAGCAGCCGGTTCGGCGAGAGCCGCATCAGCGCCAGGACCGCGCCCATCACGAACCCGAGCGCGATGCCCAGCGCGGTCAGCTCCAGCGTGAGCAACACCGAGCGCACCACCGACGGCGCGAACAGGTACTGCCCGACGACGGGCCACTCCCACGCGGGGTTGGTGACCACGGCGCTGGCGACCATCCCCAGCACGACGAGCACGCAAGCGGCGCCCAGCCACCGCAGCGGACGACGGGCCGTCACCACCTCCAGCGGCCACCGCGCGTCCTGGCGGGCCGGTGACTCTACTTCAGGCAGCGTCATGAGCCGCCTCCGATCTCGATCACGCGGTCACTCCTCGGCGAGAGGAAGGGAGGGTTGATGACGAGATTTCGTGATCAGTGACATTGCGCGCTGGCGACGTGGCCGTGGTCCACGTGCGCGCGCCGGGTCAGGTTCGCGGCCTGGCTCATGCCCACGAAGCTACGAGCACATTCCGATAAAGTCAACATTTCCTACTGGATATACATGTATTATCCCACTGGTACCGTCCGAGATGCACAGGCACCCGGAAGGGCTTCACGACATGCACATGATCACGCAGTCGGAGATCGAGCGTCTGCTCACCCCTTCCGACTACATTGACCTCATCGAGGCCGCCTTCGCCGCCCATGCCCGTGGCGAGACCTCACCCAGCCGCCTGTCTCACCTCGACAGCCCGCCCGGCGAGTTCCACATCAAGGCCGCCGGGCTCGGCGGCGTGGTAGCTGTCAAGATCGGCGCCTGCTTCTATGACCGGCCCGCCACGCTGGGCCTGCCGAGCATCGTCGGCGTCATCGCCCTGTTCGACGCCACGAACGGCCAACCCCTGCTGTTCCTGGAATCGGCCACGGTCACCCGGCTGCGCACCGCCGCAGCCACCGCCGTGGCCGTACGCCACCTGGCACTGCCCGACGCCGCCACCCTGGCCATGCTCGGCACCGGCGCCCAGGCCGCCGCCCACATCGCGGCCATCCGGGCGGTCCGCCCGATCGAGCGAATTCTCGTATGGGGCCGCGACCCGGCCAAGACCGCGCGCTTCGCCGCCGAACACGGCGCCGAGGCCACCCGCACTCCCGCCGAGGCCACCCGGCAGGCCGCCGTCGTCGTCACCCTGACCCCCTCCACCGATCCCTACCTGGGCTTGCGCGACGTACGGCCAGGCACGCTGGTGGCGGCGGTGGGCTCCGACGCGCCCGCCAAACGCGAACTCCACGACGACCTGCTCGCCGCCGCCACCCTGATCACCGACGTCACCCACCAGTGCGCCGCAGTCGGCGAACTCCACCACCGCCCGAAGACGCCGGTCAAGGCCGAGCTCGGCGAAATCGTCCTGGGTACGAAGACCGGCCGCGAGCACGCCGACGACCTCGTGGTCTTCGACTCCACCGGCACCGCCGTCCAGGATGTCGCCGCCGCGCAGGCGCTCTACACCGCCGCGATGAAGAACGGCGCCGGCCACCCGCTCCCCCTATGGGAATGAGCACGACGGCCGCCACCAGAGCGACCAGCAAGACGCCAGCCAGCGTCGTCACACGGATCCATCGGTCTGCCGAGAGGTCGAGCACGGCGGGAGCGATTCGGCCTTCCTCAGCCGCATCGGTGAGCTCGGCCGGCATGGTGATCATGCAGTCATGGCCCGTCTCCAGTTCCCGCACCTGTGCCGGGCTGCCGTTGGGCTGTATCGCTGGGACGGGCCGCCGCTTGATGCCCTCCGGTAGGCCGGCGACGCAGTGAATGTGCGTCTGCGGAATCGTGCGCACGGCCGGGTTGTCCAGGCGGACCGGTTGCCGGAAGCAGAGCACGGGCTGATCCGGCAACATCGCCCGCAGCCAGGCCACGTCCGCCGGGTCGGTGACCCCGAGCATGCTCAGGGGCGGCGGCAACCTCCTGAACAGGCCGGCATCCCCTCCGTTGGCGTACGGCGCGTACCGGGCCTGCGCCGGGAGGAGGTCGCGATGCTCGCCGGCATCAGCGCCGACTACTACCTGCGCCTGGAGCAGGGCGGCGACCGCAACCCCTCCGCGCAGGTCCTCGAGGCCCTCGCCCGCGTGCTGCAACTCGACGACGACGCGACGGCGTACCTGCTGCGCCTCGGCGCCGGCCAACCCCGGCGGCGGCCCAGGAAGGAGACCGTCCCTCCGGGCGTCGCCAAGCTCGTCGTCACGCTCCCGCTCCCCGCGTACGTGGAGGAGCTCTACTTCGACGTCCTCGCCGCCAACACGCTGGCGACCGCTCTGTCACCGCGACTCGTGGCGGGGGGCAACCGCCTGCGGGACGTGTTCCTCGACCCCGCCGAGCAGGCCCTCTACCCGGACTGGGAGGACGCCGCGCAGGGCATGGTCACCGGCTTCCGCGAATCCGTCGGCACCGACATGGACGACCCCCGATTCATCGAACTCGTCGGCGAGCTCTCCCCCGCCAGCCCTCTCTTCAGCAGGCTCTGGGCCCGCCACGACGTGAACACCTGCGAAGGGACCCCCCAAGCACATCGACCACCCCCAGGTCGGTGGCCTGTCACTGAACCGGGAGAGACTGGGCGTCAGCGGCGCGCCAGGCCAGACGCTCGTCGTTTTCCCTCGTGGATCACGGCTTCGGAACGGGTGGGCAGGGCCTCGTGGCCGACGACTTCGATGTCTATGCCGAGGGCGAGAAGGTATGGAGGCGGCCGCGCGGCGGTTCTCTGCTCGACGACGCCAAAGGAGAACTCGCGCGCCCGCTCACCGAGCAGGGGGTTCGGCGGCGGACGGAGGCAGGGGCGGGGAGCCGGTGGCCACCAGGCCGGCGACCGGTCTCACCTTGCGGCGGGCGATCAGCCACCTACCGTCGTACTGCTCGAAGTCGTCCTCCACCAGGCCGATCGTCGTCCAGCCCGCCGGCCGCAGGTCGCCCTGAGCGGGGTTGGCCTGGTACCAGTGCCAGACCGTCGCGTACGCGGACACCCGGGGTCGGCCCGTGTCCCACTCGATGGCTATCTGGCCGAGCACGTGCGCCACCATCTGCTGGCGCCGGCGCGGGCCGTCCAGCATGAACGCGGTGCCGCAAGGTACTCGACGGGCTGACCAAAGAGGCTGAGGTACTGGCGCTCCGTCACCAGAACCAGGTCCTCCGCCGTCAGCTCGGCAGCCGGCCTCGGTAGGGTGGCGCCGACCGTCTCTGGCTTGCGGCGTTGTCGCGACTGATACACCGCCGCCGGTGGGCGGAGGTGTTCCCGGTCACCCCGGCGGCGATCCTGCGTCGGCATCGCAGTCTCGTGGCGCGTAAATGGACTTTCACAGACAGGCGGCGTCCGGGACGGCCCTGCACCCGCCGACCGGTCAAGGCACTGATTGTGCGGATGGCGCGGGAGAACCCGAGCTGGGGGCATAGCAGAATCCAAGGCGAGTTGGCCGGGCTGGGCTACAGCATCGCGGTCTCCATAGTGTGGGAGATCCTGCACGCCGCCGGTATCGATCCGGCACCCCGCCGAGCCGGGCCGACCTGGCGGCAGTTCCTGACCGCTCAGGCCCACGCGATCATCGCCTGTGACTTCCTCGCGGTCGAGACGATCACGCTCAAACGGCTCTACGTGCTGCTCTTCATCGAGCACGGCACCCGACGACTGCACCTGGCCGGCGTAATCGCACACCCGACCGGGGCCTGGGCGGCCCAGCAAGCCCGCAACCTGGCGATGAACCTGGGCGACCGCATCACCGGGCTACGGTTCCCGATCCACGATCGGGATCCGCTCTTTACCTCGGCGTTCAGGGAGGTCTTCACAGCTGAAGGGCTGCGGATCATCACCACGCTGCCGCGGACGCCGAGGATGAACGCCATCTGCGAGCGCGTCATCGGCACGCTGCGCCGTGAACTTCTGGAGCGGATTCTGATCCTCAATGAACGCCACCTGGCCCGCGTGCTCCAGGAGTATCTGATCCACTACAACCGGCACCGGCCGCACCAGTCCCGGCAGCAACGTCCCCGGACATCGCAGCGCAGCCCGCTCACGACGTGACCGACCTCAACGACCAGCGGATCGTCCGCCGAAAACCCGTCGTTGCCAGCATGATCAGCGAATACCACCACGCCGCTTAACCGCAGCTCAGGACCCATAGCTCAATATTCGAGCGGCACAGGCTGGCAGCGGACTACAACCGAGGCTTTCGCGGCGATCATCATCGGAACAGGCCTCTGCTTATCGAGCCGCCCTCTTCCGGCTGATGACGGCCTGGCCGATGCCCTGGGCCAACTTGCTCTCCCAGGCCCGAGTGCGATGGACGTTGACGCCGCCATCTGCGCTCCTCAGCGGTGCGCCTGCCGATAATTACATCCGCCCAGGTCATAACCCTGCAAAGGCTTCGCGTGGCGGCGCGAGCTCCGGCCACCCAGGAGACGGAACCAAGTGCGGCATGACGATCGGCCGTGCTCCTTCGCCTGGCCTACCTCACCGTCATGAACACGTTCGCCACACTGCGGTTGCTGCCTATGGGCGATCGAGACAAGGACGTGGAGATACTTGCCCTGCGTCACCAGATCACCGTCCTCGAGCGCCAACTCGGCACCGACACCAGAGTCAGATTCGCACCCGAGGACCATGCCTTTCTCACCGCCCTACTGACCTCGCTACCCCGCGAGACCCTGCGCCAACTGCGGCTCTTCGTCCAGCCGGACACCGTCCTGCGCTGGCACCGCGATCTGATGAAAACGACGTCACTCGCGTACCTGCCGGCGGAAGCGGCCCGGGCGCCCGCCCATGGTGCGCTCCATCCGTGCCCTCATCCTGCGTCTGGTCCGCGAGAACCCGGCTGGGGCTATCGGCGGGTTCGCGGAGAACTCACCACGCTCGGCATCAAAGTCGCACCGTCCACGGTGTGGGAGATCCTCAAGCAGGAAAGTTTCGATCCGGCGCCCGAGCGGGCGTCCAGCACGTGGGCCGACTTCCTACGCTCGCAAGCCGACGCCCCCCTGGCCTGCGATTTCATCGAGACCGTCACCTTGAACGGGCAACGCCAGTACATCCTGGCGGTCATCGAGCATGCCACCAGGCGTGTCCGTGTGCTCGGCACCACCGCGCACCCGAGCATGAGCTGGGTCACCCAGGCGATCAGGAATCTGGCGATGCGGGCTGCCGGGCGCGCTATCTGATCCGAGACAGGGATGAGAAGTTCCCAGCCCTCATGGACGATATCCTCGCCGACGTCGGCATCAAGACCGTGCTCACCGGTGTCCGCATGCCGCGGATGAACTCGATCATGGAGCGGTGGATGCAGTCGTGCCGCCACGAACTCCTCGACCGCTGCCTTGTATGGAACGAACGCCATCTGCGGCACGCCCTGCGCGAGTACGAACGGTTCTACAACCAGCACCGAGCCCATCAAGCCCTAAACCAAGCAGCGCCGCTGCGCACCGTCCCCGATCCGATCACGGATCCCGAGCAAATCACCGACCTGAATGTATGCCGACGCGACCGGCTCGGCGGCGTCCTCCACGAGTACTCACCTGCGGCTTGAACGCATGGATGGAATTTTCGGCAGGCGCACAGTCGCCTTGCTCGCAGCCGAGCAGAACGCTCTCTGCTCGGCACAAGCTCCCTGTAGCGATCGAAGTCGTCTTCCCGCAGGTCTCATCGTCCCCACCTGACACAGCACATGCTCACCAGCGGAGACCCGCATCCCAAGAGGTACGGGCCCGGTTCCGTTCGGTACCGATCGATGGTGATCCGCTAGGTGTGAATCCGACCGGCCGTAAGGGCAAGGTCTGCGTCAGCCGAAGATTCTCCCTACCAGAGAGGCCCGGTCCGACCCCGGATCGGTCTGGTCACGGAATTGGCACACGCAGGATGGGAGCACCGTTGTAATGGGCCTCCCAAGCGGTGGCGCCGACGAGACCGAGCGGTTGCCTGATCATGGCAGAGGCCTCGCCGTTCACCCAGGATTCGAGTCGTTCCCGCACCGTCTCGACGGGAAGACGCCCCACCAACTGGGAGATCACCGTTGTACCTTCCACCATGCCGAACGCACATTTGAATGGCATGGTCTCACCTCTGGCTCGCGCAGCGGCATCGAGCGCCCTGTTGAGGCCACCGCAGATGCCATCGCTGGCCGCCTGCAACTGCATCGGCACCTGGGCCGCGCCAGGCAACTGCTCCCGCAGCAGATGCCTCTCCTCGTCATCGGCAAAAATGTAGTAGGCGTTCTTCGGGAGGTGGCCCGAGATCGCCTTGACGATCTCGGACACCAGTCGCTCGGCGTCGGCGTCCTCGAATATCTCGATGTCGATATTCCCGCCGGTATCACCTTCGCCTCCTCCCGTCACCTCACCCTGATCGCCGAGGATATCCTCGATCAGATCTTCGATATCGGCCTTGCCTACCTGCGCGCCGCCCAGCCAGCTGATAAATACTTCCACCATACCTACTCTATCTGTTGCCTGAACACCTTCTCAAGGAAGAACGCGTCCAGCTTCGTGAGCGACCTCTTCCGGCGGTCCGGGCGGTCCCAGCTCATACCCTCGATCTTGTTCCTTAGGTCAGCCCCTTCTTCTCTATAAGCTTCTATGTAGAATTGCTCACCACCGGACATGGCGTCCCTGGAAGTATAGACGTCGATGATCTCAGGCTGTTTGTCTCCCAACTCTGGGAAGTAGTGGTCATGCCCCTTCTTTTGCTTTTTGAAGCGCGCATTGAGCACCTGCTGAGGCGTTCCCTTGCCGCTGGCCTTGCCTATGTATACTACTTTATCCGCACTATTGCGGATGATGTAAGTGATGTAGCTCCTTCCGCCTGCCGCACTGGGCACGTCGATCTTGATGTTCTTCCCCGGGGTGATGCGGAATCTGCTGAACATACTGGCCTTGCCGCTGGCCTTGCCCTTGTCGCTACCCATGAGCTCATCAAGGTCATGGCGCGCCCATATGCCGTTGAAGAAGAAATCTGTGGCCTTCCTCCCACAGGACGTAAAGCCTATTTCTTCACAGATGGACATGGCGAGGAAGAATTCCTGCTGCGTCCTGAGGCGATCATCGTTCATGGCCTCCGAATATGTTCTGAAATGGTCGGCGGCACGAGCTTGCCAGCGCTCTATGAACTTCGCCCTGACCGCATCGTTCGGAAGCGCTCCAATGATGATCTCGATGGCTGATACATAACTGCCACTGCCACCGCCAGCGTCGACGTCGAGACCGTCCGGATCGGACTGCCCAACAGGATTGTCGGCTGCGTAGCCGTACGGGCTCGTCAGCTCCGGGTTTTCGGTGTCGAATTTAGGGTCGGGAGATATGAACTTCGCCGTGGCGGGGTCGTAGTAGCGCGCGGACAGGTAGCTCAGCCCCGTGGAGGCGTCTTCTACCTTGCCGAGGAAGCCGCGGTCAGTGGAGGGCAGATCGTCCACGCCCCGGCGCTGGCCGTAGGGCAGATAGCGTTCCCGTGCGACCTGGCCGGTGGTGTCGTCGATGGCCAGTTGCATCGAGCCGTGCAGGCCGGAGGCCGCCCACTGGAAACCGTTAGTGGTGCGAATGCCGATGACGGCGCCGTCGGGCGAGGCGTAGTAGCGGGTCGCCTTCGTTGTGCCGGAGGCGCGTACCTCCATCCCATCCAGATAAAGAGTGGTCCCACTTGCTTCACGCCGGATGAGCCGCTCGCCATCGGCATCGTAGACCATGGAGGTGTCCACGCCATCAACGGCGGCCCTCTCCAACTGCCCTGTCTGGTTCCACGTAAATGTCGTCTGCTTGCCGTTTACGGTGCGGCTGATGAGCTGGCCGGCGTTGTCATAGGAATAGGTGTCAGTTCTGGACGGTCGCGCGACGGAGGTGACTGCGTTGGGACGTACCGCCGAGGATCCAGGCGCCGGGTAATGGTATGTAGCCGTCTCCGTACTGTCGGTCAGAGAAGCGATGTTGCCGACGGCGTCGTATGCGTACGTGTGACGGTAAGGGTCGATGCCTTGACCGTCAGGGCCGGCGGCACAGTCGGCCCGTGTTGTGGTGAAGGCCGAGGCGAGCCGACTTAGAGCGTCATAGCCGAAGCACTCTGATTGGCCGGGGCTACTTCCGGTCGCTGACGTGGCGTCGAGAACCTGCGTGATCTCACCGGCCCGGTTGTAGCTGAATACGTCATCCTGGGCAGTAACGGGGCTCGGTGTGTTCGCTTTCGCGGTGGTGGTCAGCTTGCCCAGCCAACCGGTCCCGGGATCCCAGGTGAAGGTTCGTTTGAGCTGACCGTTGCTTCCATATAAGCGTTCGGCAATGCGGCCGGTGGAGCCGTAGGAGGTGTCTTTGACGTAGACCGTGCCGCCGTTCAGGTCCGACGAAACGTCCTTGGGCATCCCCAGGTCCGAGTAACCATAGGTGAGGGTTTCTGATTGGAGACCTCCCGCAGCAGGCAGAGTGCGCGTCAGTGGGTTGCCGGCTCTGTCGTAGGTTATGGCGAAGACATAGTCACCTGCGATTCCCGTCTCAGCGGCTGGAATGGATACCTTGGTGCCGGTAGGGCGGTAAGAGCTGTCGTAACCGGTAACAGCCTTGGTATAGGCACGGCCGCCAGCATAGCGAGTGCTGGAGGTAACCTGGCCCTGCGCAAGGGTGTCGTACAACCATTCGGCCAGCTTGATACCGGTGTCGACCTCTCCAGCCCACTGAGTCTTTCTGCGACCTATGTCGTCGTAGGTGTAGGAGGTCTTAGTGTTGTTCCCGTCAATGTTCCACAGGATTCGTCCAGCGGCGTCATATCCGGTGGAGGCACTACCACTGTCCGGAGCTGTGGTGGCGATGCGCCGGTCGAGCCAGTCGTAGGAGAAGGTGCGAACATTGCCGTTGGCGTCGGTGAGCCTGGTCAGTTTTCCGGCCAGATTGTACGCATAGGTCGTGTCGTGATGTGTGGAGGTGTCGAGCCATTCTTCCTTCTTGATCGTGCGTCCTGCTGTGTCCAGGACGGTTGCCACCTTTCCGCCCACCGATGGCTGCACCTCGGCGCGGTCCATGCCGGGATAGCTGGTGGTGGTCCGCCGGAATTCGACTGCAAGGTTCATGTCGATGTTGGCGATCGGACGCTTGAGCGCGTCGTAGAGCGTTTTCGTCCACTGCGGCAGGCTTTCGAAAGCCGGGTTGAGCAAGCCGCTCCCGGGGGCGCCACCGTTGTACGCTGGCAGAGCCTTGACATACGTCAGACCTCGGGCGTCATAGGCCGTGACCGCGATGGTGCGGCCTCCTTGAGGTGACGGCGTCTGCACTTCACGGATCCGGCCGAATCCGTCCTCGTAGGTGTGCGACTCGGTGTACTTCGCCGCGCCCCCGGTACCAGACAGTAGCTGTCGCATGACGGTCTTTATGGGACCGTTCGGTTGGCTGGCGCTCCCCGCGACGGGGATGTCGTAAGCAACAGTGGCAGTGGGTGTCCCGCCGCTTCTCGGCTCGCCCGTGCCCCACAACCTGACCGATCGGCCGAGGCCGTCGTGGTCGATCTCCGTCAGTCTTCTATTGGCGTCGAGTACCGAGATCACCAACCCGGTACCGTAGGAATACTTTGTTGTCGTCTTCTGCCCGAGAGGGTTCGTTGTGGTAACCCCATTGAGCGGCCATCCGACAGGCGGGTCATAGGAAGTGGTGGTGACCTTGTTCAAGGGATCGGTAGTTGTCAGCGTGCGCCCGTACTCGTCAAAAGTGCCCTTCGTAACGGAACTGCCGGTGGCGTTGAAGTGCAGGCGAGTCTCCGTGACGTTCCCATCGCTGGGCGCGTTGGTCGCCGGATCTGATCCGCCGTCATAAAGGAAGACCGACTTGCCGTACAGCGCACCGGCGACACAGTCGTCACCTGCTCTGCGCTCGACTACGGATGGAAGTTTGGTGAAGTACTGGCCTCCCGCGACATTGCGTGCGTATGTCGTGGCAGTACAGGAGTTGTCGGTCGAGACCCCGTCCTGGCCTAGGTCATTCACTCTTACCGGCAATCCGTCGGCGTTGTAGGCGATCTTCTTGTCCGCATATCGCCAACTGCCGCCTGTGACCTGTTCGCGCGACCGTTCACGAGTCTGCAAAACGAAGGCGGGATCGAGCACGCCGGGGCCGGTGCCGGTGGACTTGACCTCGTACTCATAGCGGGTGGACTCGGTCTCGGCGTAAGTACGCGGGTTTGTGCTGGTCAACTTCCAGGTCTGCTTCTGTAGCAGCTGACCTTGCAGGGCGCCCGAGTCGGCGACGGTGTTGCCTTCGAAGTTGGTGATAGTGGCACCGTTGATGCCGCGATAGAAGGTTTCAGAGGTGACGCTGTAGTCGCTCGGGGCGGAGCCGGCTCCTCGGATGGTGCGCACCGTCTCGTAGCCGCGCCAGTCGCTGCTGGCCGGGGCCAGGTCAGGCTGAGCGTAGGCGACGCGGTCGGTCCAGCGCGGGCTGCCCAGGTAGTCGTAGCTGGTGACCATGTCCGGCGAGCCGCCGACCAGGTCACGCTCGACCACCTTCGTGGCCAGTTGTTTGAAGAAGCGACCCCAGCTCTCGTAGCCGCTCTCCGGGTTCTCGTCGTAGAGGACCTTGTAGCAGTCTCCGGTCGCGTCGGACAGGTAGTTGGTACCGTCGCGGCCCTTGCCGCCGCCGCATGGGTCGGCCTGGCCGTACGTGACCTCGATCCGGCCGCCCATGCCGTTGCCGATCCCGACCACTCGGGGCACCATGCGCCAGGACAGGAAGTCGGTCCAGTCCGACATATTGTCGTAGTCCATCCGCCCGGCCACCATGGCCGCGTCGAAGGCGATCGGCGGCACAGTGGTCTGTGTATTTCCAACCAGGCCCGTCTGCTGCACGCTGTCCAGCCACAGCACGGGGTCGTAGGCGGGGCCGAAGTCGGTGCGGGTGTAGATCCACCGGTAGCGGAAGTCGAGCCGGGCGCTCGGCTCCCATGCACCGGAAGTGGGGTTGCGGGACTCGGTCAGCACCGAGTCCAGCTTGCGCGTGGAGTAGAACGCGATCGCGTCATTGGTGGTGCAGGTGGGGCCACAATTTAGGTCGGTCGGCACGTCCAGGCCGCCGCGATCAGAGGTGGTGAACGTCATCCGGGCGGTCGGGGTGCTCCCGCTCACCTGCGTGTTGTGGCCGTAACTGATCTGCTTCAGGAAACCGCCCCGGTCGTACGGCAGCACCCGGTAGACCTCATAATCGCAGCCGGGCATGCAGAAGTAGTTGGTCTCCCGCTCGTAGGTGTAGTCGATGACGTTTTCGTTGGCGTCGACCGACTGGTCCAGGTTCCACCGCCACACACCCGCGCAGGTGGGCGGGATCATGTCGTTGAAGTACCGGTCAGAGCACGGCTCGCCCCGCTGGTTGCCGATGTACTGCAGCTGCCACTGGGCGTCCTTGGTGTAGCCGAAGCGGTGCACCTGCCCGTCGGAGGAGGTGACCTTCCAGTACTCCAGCCCGTCCGCGCCGCCGGTCAGCTGCTCGACCTTCCACCCAAGGTCCGGCACCGTCTTCCACGACCCGGACGTGCGATCCTTGACGATCGAAGCGGACCGGCCGGCCAGGTTCAGCACCAGCTCCGACTGCGTGTAATCCTTGGTGACGTCGGTCGCCAGCTCATCCGGCGACTCCCAGCACACCGCCGAAGCGTAGGGGCCGTTCTCGTCGGCGTACCAGATCAGCTCAGCGGTGTCGGGGTCGTACTCGTTCCGGGCCGTACACCGGCGGTACTTCCGCTCAATGAACCCGCTCGACAGGTTCCAGCCGATCCCGACCGCGCCGGACTGGTTATTCGTCCAGTTGCCCTGTCCGTCCACAGAGGAGGCGTCGTACTGCAGCGACAGGTTCGGCCCGTTGCCCACCGGCGACGGTGCCTCGGGGAGAGGGTAGTCGTAGGAGAAGCCGCCGCCCGAGGTGCCCGCTTGCCAGGTACCCGACGGCTTCAGGTCAGTGGCACCGAAGTTGCCGTCCGGACCGGTCATCCCCGACGCCAGCACATACACCGACCCGGACTCGAACGCCCGCGCCGCCCGCTCATCGGATTTGCCGCCCTTGCCGTCGGCGCTCTTGGGCAACGAGAGGGGGGCCGCCTTGCCGGTGGCCGGGTCGGTGTCGATCTCCGCCGTCAGCGTACCCGTCTTGATGTTGTTGTGCGCCTTGACCTGCTGCGGTCGCACCACGCAGTCCCGCGGCCTGGGCACCGTCAACGCACAGGCGGGCAGCCGCAGCACCTGCAGCCGGGCGGCGAAGTTACCGCCGTAGGCATCCCGGAAGCCCGCGTACAAGAACTCCGCCCGTACCTTGCCGGGAGTGTCGCCCGTGAGCCGGGCGGCGACGCCGATCCCGCCCAGCCTCCGCACGGTCTCGGTAGGCAGCGTCTCCACCTTCACCTTGCCGGCATCGGCAGCGCCCTTGACCGTGGCGATGCGGACCGGCAGATCACCTGCCGCGACCAGCTTGTGGTCGGCGGGCGGGTCGACCACCTCCGCTCCCGGCTTCGGCCATACCGGCTGCTGCCGCTCAACCTTCGGCTGGGAGGCCTCCACCCCCTCGGCCACCTTCGCCTTCGGGACCGGGCGGCCCTCCACCGACGTCTCGGGCTCCGGCCCGGACACCGACGCCGCGGCCGGGCCGACGAGGTTGTCGGGCACCCCCAACCCTGAGATCAACATGGCCATCGCCACCGCGATGGCCAGCGCCATGGTTCGTAACCGCCGCCAGAGCCGCATGTCGCCACCTCTTCAAGGCACGCTGACGCAGACCCCTGCGACCGGGCCCGCTCGCGCCATAAGGACTTGATAAAGACGATCAGCCTGGATCTTGATCGACGATCACCACATGGTCAATACCTACTGATTCGCCACGAACATCACGGAATGTCGCTTTCGCGATTCACAGAGCGGCGGACTGCATGTCAATCGACTTGTAGAAACGACCCTTACCAGACCCGATAGGCCTTGTGACTTATGTCACGTCACCACTCTTTCGAGTGACCCCCGCAACATGTGCGGCAACATTCGGCCGGCTGGCATACCCCGGCCCACCACCCAACATGCCCCTGTCACGCACACGACCGCGCAGTCACATCTCTACGACAACAGGAACTGCGCTTGTGCGGTCGGCCCAGGGCGCGGTGTCGGTGTTGCCACCGGTCCGTTTCCCCGAGCCGCCGTCCCGAACCCGCCGTGCGTCTCTCGACGCAACGGGCTCTCCACGTGTCTTGCCCAGTGGTCAGCTGGCGGCTGCCGCTTCGATGGTCCACGGAGTGGGGATGGCCGCTCCGCGGTATCGGTAGCGGACGATCGTGACGCTGGATGCGCCGCGGAAGGCCACCGATCCTTCGGCGAATCGCCAGCCCTGGTCGCAGAATCTCCGCAGCTGACTGCGGGGTATCCGGTGTTTGCGAAGGAGCCATCGCGCGATCCGCTGCCACGCATGGTGGTCGATCACCGCGAAGGTCTTCTTGGACACGCCATGGCGGAAGTAGTTCGCCCATCCAGCCAGCATCCGGTTCAAGCTCGCCAGGAGCATGCCCAGACTCTGGTTGAGGGTGTGCCTGTAGGTCCGCTCCGAGATCCGGTCCTTGATCGCCTGGACGGCTTTGCGGGCCGGTCTGGTGTAGACGACGAGCTTGTTCGTGCCGCGTTTCCGCTGGCGGCGGATGTGCTGGCCGAGGAAGTCGAACCCATCGTCAATGTGGACCACACGGGTCTTGTCCACTGAAAGGCGCAGGCCAAGCCGGGCAAGGACTTCTGCGATCTGCTCGCGCAGCATCCCAGCCTGCTCGGCTGTCCCGAACACCATGACGACGAAGTCGTCGCAGTAACGGACCAACCGCCAGTTGCCTTGCCCGGCTCGCCTGCGCTTGGTGCGCTGGTAGTCGGTGCCCATCAAGGTGTGCCACTGGGTGTGAAAGTGCTCATCCAGCGCCGTCAGGGCGATGTTGGCCAGCAGCGGGGACAAGAGTCGGGTAAGGACGGCGCGTTACCGCGCCGCCCTCCCCTCAGAACCGGACTGGAACATTTCTATTCATCCGGCTCAAGCAGGTCCTGCTGGCGTTGAAGCCGCAAGGAGCAGTGCTGGTGCTGCCGGGCGGGCGGTCCGGGTCCGGCAGGCGGTGTGGATGAGGCGTTGATCGTCCGGGCTGTTCCCGGTGGCGATGTTGAGCTTGCTGATCGCCATTCGGGTGCCGCGCAACCACTGTTCCCATTCGCGAGGGGACTGTGGCTCACGATCAGCGTGCAGAAGCAGGGTGCCGCAGAGCGGGCAGCGTCCTCGCTGGGCCTTCAGCTTGGCGAGCAGCAGCACGCTGAGCGGTCCATTGTGCTTCTTGCCGCGACGGTCGGCCCAGTAGCGGGCCAGGCCGGGATCGTCTGGAGAGGCGGCCCCGGCCACCATCGCGTGCCGGACGATCTTCGTCCAGGCGAACTTGGGCAGGTAGGCTCCGGTGTCCTTGTCACCGAAGACCCACCGGTCGTTGCGGGAGCGGTTAAACCGGCCGAAGTACCGGTCCATCCGCCACCACCTGGACTTGTTCGGGTGTGTCCGCTTGGCCCATTTGTAGAGCAGCTTCCACATGTAGTCGTCCAGCGCGGAGAACACCTCACTGGAGACCTGGCTGCGGTAGTAGGCCGCCCATCCCCGGATGATCGGGGTGAGCGTGCGCATCACCGAGGCGGCGTTGCTGCCCAGCAGGGCCCGCACCTCGGTGCGCAGTCGTTCCCGGATGCGCCTCACGGCGTCACGGCTGGGTTTGATCAGCGGGAGTTTGCCGTGGTAGCGGCGGATATTGAACCCCAGAAAGTCGCACCCCTGGTTGACGTGGACGATCTGGGTCTTGGCCTCGTTGAATAGCAGGCCGCGGATCCGCAGCCACTCGGTCAACCGCTGCTTGACCTGCTCCGCTTGCTCCCGGCTGTGGCATAACGCCAGCAGATCGTCGGCATAGCGGACCAGTACCGGACATTCAGGCGCGGTCTCGATCCCGCCTCGACTGCGCGTGAAGTACCGCACTTCGGCCGCCGTTTCCATCCCGTGTAAGGCGATGTTCATCAGCAAGGGGCTGATCACGCCCCCTTGAGGGGCGCCCTCCTGCGTCGGCGCGAGGCGGCCCTGGTCCATCACGCCCGCTGTCAGCCAGGCCCGGACCATTCCCCTGCCGGGGAATGCGCCGAGCTGGCCGAGCAGGTAGTCGTGATCGATGTGGTCGAACGCTCCTTGCAGGTCGGCGTCGAGGATCCACTGCCGTTTCGGGTCGCGACCCTTGACGACTTGGTAGATGGCCTCGATCGCGTCATGGCATCCCCGGCCTGGCCGAAACCCGTAGCTCTTGGGCTCGAACCGGGCCTCCCACTCGGGCTCCAGCGCATTGCGCACTCGCGCCTGCTGGGCGCGGTCGGCGATCAACGGGATGCCGAGTGGGCGCAGTTTCCCATTCGCCTTCGGGATGAACACCCGTCTCACCGGCCGGGCCCGCCGTGGTGACTCATGGATCTCGATCACCAGAAGTTCCTTGTCCGCCGCTGACAGAGCGATCCGCCCGTCAACGCCGGGAGTGAGACGACCAGCATTGCGCTCGGTCACCTGCCGCACGCTGATCAGCGTGTTCGACAGGATTCGGAGCATCAGCTTCTGCAGGCTGCGGACCCGCTTGTGGTCCCCGGCCCGCGTCGCCGCGAAGATCCGTTGCCGCAGTCGTCGTACTCGATCCTCGGCGGCACGCCAATCCACGGCGTTCCACTCCAGGCTCTCGTCCTCAGGTCCGTTCGCCCCAACCCCGCCCTCGGCCATGGCCATCGGCGGCGTCCCAGCGTCCAACTTGTCCCTCGGTTCCAACGCCTCGTCGTCCGTTCTCTTCGCAGACCCACCCGGTCCACGTCAGCCCTCTTTCGAGGCGGGCCACCCAGGCCCGTATCCGGCCGGTTATACGACACGACCGCGATGGAGGAGCGATCATCTCGTGCCACTTTCCCGCCGCCCTTCGGCGCACCGGCATTCGCTTCTTGGACCATCCTGTTCCCGCTGCGGCATTACGCCTTCCTCACGGTCGGCCTACCAGCCACCGGCTGGACCGCAACGGGGTTCCCACGTTGCACACGCATGAGATGCGATCGGGGTGGGCGCCTTCTTGACCCCGGGGCCGATGGTGTCCACCCGGCGGGAAAGGAATATCCCCGCCGGCATCCGCCGCTTTCCAGCGGCCAGGCCCTGCACCCCCACCACAGCAGACATCCGCGAGGGCCCGTCAGTCACGAGGCATCAACGAAGGTTCACCCTATTCGCCCGTCCGATCTTCCTCTCGCCCGTGGCCTCCCGTGATGCGCGGGGGCCCTTCGGCTTTCCCTTGGGCTCCACACCCCGCCGTTACCAGCGACGCATGCCAAGGCGAGGACAGGCCACTCGGACACTGGCCCGAGATCACGTTCCCGGCATCAGCCGAACCTCCAACCAACGTGACCCACTCACAACGTGCACCCTTCGTGTCGCACTCCCGCCCTGGGGAGCGCCCGTGAAGCTGTCCTTGAACAAGCCGTGATGCATCACCCCGGCCTTCAAGAACGCCTTCACCAGCGCCAGCACGCGTTTATCGGAGATCCTCAAGCGGATCCGCTCCATCAGCACGGCGTGATCGATCTGATCGAACAACTCACCTCACGCGACGTCAACGGACTGCTCGCGACGCTGGCGTCCCGTCCCTCGCCGACCGGGCGCCGGTTGTCGCCGGCCACCGTGGTGCGGATCCACGCCACCTTGCGGACCGCGCTGAACGCGGCGGTGCGCGCCCGGCTGATCCCGGTCAACCCGGCCAACGGAGCCGAACTCCCCCATCCCCGCCGACCGCATCCGATCGTCTGGACCGCCGGGCGGACGGCCCGCTGGCAGCAAACGGGAGAACGTCCAGCGGTAGCGGTCTGGACCGAACAACAACTCGCGGCATTCCTGACCGGCGTCGCGCAGGACCGCCTGTACGCCGCCTGGTGGCCGGCCGCGCTACGCGGCCAGCGCCGCGGTGAACTGGCCGGGCTACGCTGGACGGACGTCGACCTGCAGGCAGCGGAGCTGACAGTGACGCAGCAGCGAGTGCACGCCGACAGCCAGGTCGTGGTCGGCCCGCCGAAAAGCGCCGCCAGCTGCCGGGAGGTGGCCCTGGACGCGCAGACCGTACGGGTGCTGACCCGGCACCGCGAACGGCAAGAGAAGCTGAGCGCGAGGGCGGGCACACGCTGGCGGGAGTCGGGATACGTGTTCACCACCGCGACGGGTGCGGCTCTGCGGCCGGACTACCTCACCGGCCGGTTCCGCCGGCCGGTGACCGCCTCCGGACAACCGCCCATCCGGCTGCACGACCTGCGGCACGGCGCCGCCACGCTGGCGCTGGCCGCGCACACCGACCTGAAGGTGGTGCAGACGATGCTGGGGCATGCCAGCATCGTGCTGACCGCCGACACCTACGTCTCGGTGCTGCCGGAGGTGGCCCACCAAGCCGCCCGGGAAACGGCCCGGCTGGTGCTAAGAGCAGCATCCAAGCTCGGGCAGGAGCTCGGCGTGTGACTCAGGTTTGCCTCACGTTTGCCCCATGCCGTCGCCGACCGCGGACGCGGCTGGAGTTTCCGCAGGTGGAGAAGCGCGCCCTGCAGGATTCGAACCTGCGACCGTCGGATCAGAAGTGGGTGACGGTTCGTGCCACCTCAATGCGTTTTGCGTGTCAGGCAATGCCGGGTTCTGACGGCCTATGACGGGGCGTACGAGCACGCACCGAGCACGATGGCACCCTACCGGCCCACCTTACCCATCGTCGCCTCAGCGGCGCTGGGACTTGCCTTACCACTCAAGAGCCTTGTCGACCAAACGCATGATGCGGTGACGGGTTCACGGGGTGAGATTGAGCGGTGTGGTGACCATCAGCGACCATTTGCTGTCGGAGAAGTACGAGCCGTTGTCGTCCGTCCAGACGATCATCGGCCGTCCCGCCCGGTCGAGCGTCATGGCCAGGCCATCGCCAGGCCCGTTGCGCACGCCGGCCACCGCGGTACGTGAGCAATGGCCATCCGTGCAGGTGTCGAGCATGACATACGGACGGCGGGCGTCCTGGTAGGCCACCAGGACGCGCCCCGCCCGATCGATCACCGGCACCGGCGGGGCGTACGACTCACCGGACAGCGTGACCGTGACGTACTGCGCGCAGTCCCAAGTGCGGCAATCAACGTACTTGACCGCCGAATCCTGAATGTCCTGGTACGCCAGCACCGGCCGGCTGTCCGGGCGCACCGCCACCGCCACGGCGTGGCGCGGGCTGTCCTGGGCCGGCTCGATCGTCTGGGGCGCCACCGGCCGGGTGACGCGCGGGCGCGCGCAGGCGGGGTCCTCGCACGAGACCATATGGACCTCGCCGGTTCTGCTGTCCATCCGCGCGACCACCGGACGGTCGTCAGCGCCGACCGCGACGGACAGGGTCTGCGGCCCGGGAGCGAAACCTTCGGAGGGGACCCGCGCCACCTTCCGGGTGACCGGGCGCGAACAGCCGGAGTCCGTGCAGGAGATCAAGGAGATCACGTCGTCGTACCCGGCGTGAGCCCCCGGCCGATGTCCACCTGATCGGCAGTGGCGACAACAAGCCCGCCGCCGGGGCGCGCGGATAGGGCCAGCGACATTCCACGGGCGAAGTCGTGCTGCGGGATGAGGGGGCTTCCGTCCCGCGGTGGGATGCACCTCTCCTGGTCACAGATCAGCAGCCCGAGACTCTCCCAGGAGTCCCACTCGCCGCGATGCCACGTCCACGAGGTCAGCACCAAGCGTCCGTCCGGCAGCGCGGCCCCAACGGCGTCGACACCGAGGTCCTGGTCCGGGCCCGCCTCGGCGTAGACGGAGAGCCATATTACAACGGCGGCCCGCCTCGAGGCCTAACCAATTCCTGCGACGAATATCCGTTCGCCAGTACCATCCAAGGCGCCTTGCACGCGAAGGGGCATTTCTCGGTACGCGCCGTGGATCACCAGCAGAATATCGACCATGGTCATGTGCTGCGATCCTTCTTCTCACACTACCGGGTCGGCGGCGACAACGAATTCTGGGTGCTGATCCAGCCCTAATCGTGTAGTCAGTCCGATCCATCCGAGGGAGGGCCCTGTGGCCCTCCCTCACCCCTTCGGCCGCTTGCGGCAGTATCTATTCACAGCTTGCCGTAGAATGCGCTCCAATGAACGGCCTCAACACCCCCCGCTACGCATGGGCTGAACGCCTCCAGGTCGTGAGTGGCACAGACCACGATCTCCACAACGGTAGGGGATCTTCGCCGCACCCAACCGGATGGCTGGGAGCGGCTCCCGTCAGTGAAGCCGAGCTCCTCCGTCAGGAAGAGCGCCTCGGCCGCCGCTTGCCACCGAGCTACCGAGAGTTCCTCCAGGTAAGCAACGGCTGGGACGTGAACTCCTTTACCAGTGTTCACCTTCTCCCCATCGCCGAGGTCGGGTGGACGCGCGACGTGGATCCGCACCTCGCGAACACATGGGGTCCCTCGCCTGACTCCCCGGTCCCGGAACTGCCCGCCGACTATTTCTTCGACTACGACGCACCTCAGGATCGGGATTTCTTTGAGGTGGGAGACTTTCTGCCGCACACGTTGTGCATTTCCGAGAACGTCGAGGGTAGTGTTTATCTGCTCAATCCGTACATTGTCACCTCGAACGATGAATGGGAAGCGTGGTACTTTGACTCCTTGTACGAGCTCGATGCCACCCGCTTCCGGTCGTTCTGGCACTTGATGGAGCACTTCTTCCGCGATAACGGATTTTGATTCAGTGCGTTATCCCGGCCCGCGAGTGCTCGCAAAGAACCGGGACGCATGTTCCTGGCTAGTACGGCATCCGCCATTCGTTAGTTGAGCTGGATATATGCGGTGCTCAGGCGGGCTCGGTGATGAAACCAGCGGGCGTGGGCTTGATGGCGGCGTCGCCAGGCCGACCAGTGGGCGGCGTGTTCCAGCGTCGGTGTGCGGCCGGTGACGGCGTTGAACAGGCCCTTGACCTCGGCAACCGTCAACGGGATGAGGCCAGGGTCGGCGGGCGGTGCTTCGTCGGGATGAGTGGGGCGGTTGACCTGGGTGTCGGTTCCGTGCCGGGCTGCAGCGGCGGTGACCGCGCAGACAGCCAGGGCGGCCATGACCAGCACGAGGTGTCGCAGCAGTGCCTGGTGGAGGCGGACCTGGGACTGGTCCAGGCCGAACAGGTCCTTGCCGGCTTGGAAGCTTTCCTCCACCGGCCATCTCAGCCCGGCGGCGGAGACGAGCCGGGCCAGGGTGACCGGCTGGCCGGCAGGTACGAAGCAGTAGTGAAAGGCCACCTCGCCGGTGGTGCGGTGCTTGCGGACCAGCAGGAAGTGGGCAGAGCTGGCGGTGGCGATCCACGCCCAGGCGTAGGTGCGTTCGCCCTTGGAGCCGGCCCCGGCTGAGCGGATGGTCCACCGGCGTTTCTGCCGCAGGTGCTTGGCCACGGCCTGGGCGCAGGTCAGGCAGGTGCCGCCGCCGAGGGTGAGGGTAAAGGTGGCGCGGATGCGCAGCACGTAGGCCTGACCGCGTTCTTCCAGGAAGGTGCGCAACTTGGTGCAGGCGCCGTAGACCTCGTCCCCGGTCACGAAGTCCAGGCGCACGTTGTCGGCGTAGGCCTCGCCGAGCAGGTCGATGGCCAGTTCGCCCTTGGTGGCGAAGGTCAGGTGCAGGGGCAGGCCGGTGGTGATCGCGGTGACCGGGTCGCTGATCTGCTCGGCGGGGATCCATTGCCGGGCGCCGATCAGCGCGTGCCCCGCCCTGGCACGCACGTAGGCGAGGTAGACGGTGTTGACGCCGTTGTCGATGCCGCCCGCGCAGCCCATGTGCTGGCGTTTCACGCCCGCCGTGGCTACGCCTTTCTTCTCCTGACCGGACTCGTCCAGCACGCCGACGGTCAGGCTGCCCGATCGGGCGGCGGCATCAAGTCGGGCGACGGCGAAGCGGCGGACGGTGCTCATCGCGCCCGCGGTGTCCCACCGGGCGCGATTCAGCAGGCGCTGGGTGGCGTCCGGGCGGCGGTCGCCGATCCACTCGGCGATCGTCCAGCCATTGCGCCTGGGCAGCTCGGACATGACGGCTCGGACGTACTTGGCAGCCTGCAGCCGCGGTTCGATCCTGGGGAACCTCGGGGCCAGCGCGGTCATGAGGTCGTCGAGGTTCCGTTGCACACGCCGGGCCTCTACGATGAGGGCAGCAGCCGCTTTGGATCTTGTTCTCGTCACACAGACATGATCACGAGCGGCTGCTCTCGTTGTACGGGAATCCCATCAGAAGAGGGCATCGACCAGCCGCGCGTCATCCCAGCTCACACAGCGAATGGCGGCTGCCGTAGTAGAATCCACGAATATTTCGCAGTGTGTCTACACGATGCCGTGGAGCCCAGCGATCTCGACCTCCGATACTGGTAGAAACCGAATGATCGAGTGACCGCCTATCGCCGGGAGCGGCGGTGTGGGCCGTGACGCCCCCTCCCGGAGGTGGCACCGAACCGTCACCTCCGGGAGCGCCTGGCCGTGCCCGCCAACGCCCTGGATGGCTTGTGTTCCGGCCTCAGACCGCGCCTCGCCCCGGTCCTCTGCCCGGCCGGACGGCGCTACAGGGCTGGCGTGACTTTCGCTCGCCCTGGCAGACGCCGGCCGTGGCCGACCGACTCGGCGCGCTCGGCGTCGGCTGGACCCGCACCCGTGAGGCACTGAAGGCGGCTGTGGGCTGGACACGTCCGGCCACCCGGCTGGGCCGCGGCGGCCTCGCAACCTCCCACCCATGCTCGTGCGCGCCGGATCGTATGACCCCATGCCAAGAGGCCATCGACCGGGCATTCGTTCAAGACGCTGGCGCGCGGTGACGGTGGCAGTGGAGCCATGAGCCACGACATCATCCAGAACGCCTTCCAGGCGCTCGCGAGCAACGACCCCGATCGCATCGCCGCGGTCTTCACCGAGGACGCCGAGTGGCTGTCGCCCCAAGGAAACGCCACCGCCGTCGCGCCCGAGGCGAGTGACCATATGGTGGGTAGGAAGGCGATCGTACGCTTCTCCGCCGAGGACTTCCCCGCCTGTTCACCCTTGACGTCGGCGTCACCTTCCACGCATCCCGTACCGACGGCGACCGGGTGACCGTGGAGGCGACTATGACGGCGACACCCTGGTCTTCCTGGCCGTCTGGCCGGTCGCCAAGCTCAGGAGCGGCACGCCGTTCCGGACCTGAACTCGCGCGGCGACACGCCATAGGCCGTGCGGAAGGCCCGACTGAAGTCGCCCGGCCGGCCGAACCCCCAGCGGGCAGCGATCTCGTGGATCGGCACGTCGGCCAGGGCGGCGTCGGCGAGGTCACGGCGTATGCGCCCGAGGCGCTGGTCGCGGATCCACGCCGAGACCGTGTCGCCCTGCTCCTGGAACAGCCGATGGAGGTAGCTGACCGAGAAGTGGTTCGCCGCCGCGACCGTCCGCGGGCTGAGCTCGGGATCATGCAGATGGCGCTGAATGTAGGCACGTATGCGCAGGCCAAGGGCCTCCCGTTGGGAGCTCGACCGGGGGCCCTGCTCGGATTCGTGCAGACTGGAGAAGCACGCGGCCACGAGATCCACCAGCACCATCCCGAGCCGCTGCCCGTCCGCCGGGTTGAGCGACAGTTTCTCGTCGGACAGTTCCTCGATGAATTGTTTGAGCAGCCCGCTCATTCCGCCGTCGACGGACACGCCGTGCCCGAGGAGAGCAGCCATCACGTCACCGCGCAGCGGCAGCAGCGGCTTCGGGATGGCGAGCATGACCAACTCCAGATGATCACGTCCGTCGGTCTGCAAGCTCATCTCCTCCAGCCCGGCGAGGTCGTGCGCGTAAAGATCACCGACGGTTACGGTGTCCTGCAGCCCCGACCAGGTCGCGTTCACGGTGCCGTGCAGCGGCACAATGAGATGGACCACGTCCTCATGCTCGGTGCCCGCGCGGCACGGCTCGCGTTGAGCCGTCACCGGATGAAACCTTTTCACCTCCAGCACGGCCACGCCGAGATCGAGCACACGTGCGCTGGCGCAGAGATCCCCCCTGTCGATCTCCCGGCTCATATCCGCGCCAGCGGCCCAGTCTCTCCAAGTCATCACACGCGAACGAGACGTTTGTTCTCCATTCACCCGTATCCTCATTTCTCAAAGTCAGCGCAGAAGTCAGCGTTACCGGCGTATTTCGGGATGTCCAGCGCAGAGAATCGCCGAGATCTCAGCGCAGCATCCACAATCTCGATCGCGAGGTTCTCCCCAGTTTTTGGGATCAGCAGATCGGGACGTTTGCTTTTGCGACGGCGGCCACGTGGGCCGGATGGGTGAGCTGTGGATGATGGCCGGTTCCGGGGATGACGGTCACCCGGGCGTCGAGGGTGGCGTCGATCAGCGGATCGAATTCGCCGGTGACGAGGCGAACCGGCACCGGGCAGGTGGCGGCCAGTGTCGGTAGCTCGGCGCGTTCGCTGTGCCGTTGTGCTCGGTCGAGCCACCGCGCGGTTGCGCGTGCTCGACCCCGAGGTGAAGCTGACCGTCGACACCCTCGGCGGCGTGGTCGTCGCCCTCGGCGCCACCGAGATCGCAGGCCGCGCGCAGCTGTTCTCCGGCTCGGCCACGCGGGCGGGCGGTGCTGGTCAACGGCCTGCCCGGGATGCTCTCCTGGCGCGAGGACGGCACTTCACTATCGGTCCTCATATTCATCGTCGCCGACGGACGGATCACGGGCATCGCGGCCCTGGTCGACCCGGCCCGGCTGGCGGCGATGGACCTGCCCGGCCCGGCGTGAGTCGCCGGCCGGAATCGTCAGAAACGGTAGTGCGCGACCGTGGTGCCCAGCCTGGAGAAGGCCGCGCTGAGCGCCGACAGTCGGGTCCACAGGCGCAGGGCCGGAGGGAACTGGTCGACCTCGGGCTCCCGAGTGAGCAGGATGTGCCGGATCAGGGTCAGTCGCGGGTTCCACCGTACGGGGTCGAGGCGGTCGAAGCCGGGGGACTTGAAGAGCGGGACCAGGAACCGGCTGCCGGAGTAGTGTTTCGCTGCCCAGACGGTGAATCTGGTGTAGACGTTGAACGCTATCTCCCCACTGGGAAAGTGGCTGGTGAGACGGTCCAGCAGCGTGATCATCTCTTCCTGGGAGAGGAAGGGCAGCACGCCGTCGGCGACGATCACGGCGGGGCGGTCGGCGGGGAGCGCCTCCAGCCAGCCGGGCTCGGTCAGGTCCGCGCCGATCGTGTGCGTGTGCGGCCGATCGGGGATGACCCGGTGCCGGGCGTCCACGACTTCGGGGAAGTCGAGGTCGTACCAGTCCGCTGTGGGTGGAGGGTCGATGCGGAGGGCTCGGGTGTCGAGGCCGGCTCCCAAGTCGATGCCGATCGCGTCGGGGTGGCGGGCCATGAACTGCTGGGCCACCTCGTCCAGCTTCTTGGCGCGCTGGGCGACGTCGATGGCCGAGGCCGCGCTCCAGCGGAGTTTGCGGTGGTCGTAGCCGGTCTTGTGGATGATCTCGTAGGCTATGCGGTCGCCGAGTATGGGGCGTGGCAGGCGGCTGTCGAGCGCCCGGCCGCACAACGTCACCCACAGGGTTTCCTGCAGCGGGGTCAGGGTGGGAAGGGTCACTCCCATGATGTCCTCCAGGCTCAGGTGGTGGGCATGTCGCGTCGGGTGAATCCGGCCAGGCCGGCCGCGACGAGGGCCGCCGCGACGACGGTCATGACGATCAGTGGCGTGGCCGTCATGACCCCGCCGGGGAGTTTCGGTACGTGCTCGAAGACCGACAGGTCGATGACCCACTGGTCGAGCTGCAACTCCAGGCCGACCCAGCCGAACAACATGCTCACCATGGCCACCGCGAACGTGCCGGCGACCAGCCGGGGCAGCAGCCCGAACAGGGCGAACGCGGCTCCGGTGAACACCCACACCACAGGGAGTTGCACGAGAGCGGCGGCCAGGAGGCGGGATAGCTCACGGGCGACGTCGCCGGTGTTGAGTCCGTGCGCCAGACCGGCGGCCGTCCCGAAGGCGATCAACCCGAGCGCCGGGCCGAGCAGTATGAACGCGAAGTGGCTGCCCGCCCAGCGCAGCCGGCGCACCGGGGTGGCCAGCAGGGGCTCGGCCCGCCCGTCGCGCTCTTCGTTCCTGAGCAGCAGCGCGGCCTGGATGGCGAAGCAGGCGCTGACCAGGCCGAGCATGGTCATCATGGGGGCGAGGAACTGGTCGACGAGCGTGCCGGGACCGCCGAGCCGGGCCAGCGCCTCTCGGGCCGCGGCGCCGCTGTTGTCCATCAGCGTCCCAAGGCTCGCCGACATCGCGCCGACCACGAGCCCGACCAGGGCGAGTCCGGCGAGCCTGCTGATCAGCGGCCCGCGGTGCAGCCGCCAGGCCAGCGCCAGCGGGCTGCGCAGGCGGGGTCCGGCGGCGGCCGGGCCCAGGCGGGCCTGGAACATGCCGGCGCCGAGGTCGCGCCGCTCCGACAGCGCCACGGCCAGCACGATCAGCGCCAGCACGGCGCCGGCCGCGAGCGTGAGCACCCACCAGCGTTCGCCGCTGTAGGGCCGCAGCGCCTCCGCCCAGCCGAGCGGCGTCATCCAGGACACCCAGGCGGGCCCGTCACCGGACTGCGCGGCGACGTCGCCGACGCCGCGCAGCAGGATCGCGGCGCCGAGCGTGCTGATCCCGATGGCGCGCGCGCCTCCCGCGCTGGTCGTGAGCTGCGCCGTCACCGCGCCGATCGAGGCGAACGCGCAGGCGGCCACCGTGAACCCGAGTCCGAGCGCCAGGGAGCCGGCGGCGGGCAGGCCCTGGCCGATCAGCGCCACCGCCGAGGCTATGCCCAGGACGAGGGCGGCCCCGCAGGTGACGATCAGGGTGGCGGCCAGGTCGGCGTGGCGGGACACCGCTGTGGCCCCGACCAGTTCGCGCCGCCCGGCCGCCTCTTCCGTACGCGTGTGCCGGATGACCGTGAGCAGGGCGAACAGCGCGACCATGAACGTGACGAATCCCGACCGCCAGGCGACGAGCTCGCCGAGGCTGGATCCGTTCAGCACGCCGTAGGCGATGGTGAAGGCCCTGGTGTGGACGCTGGTCTCGTAGTAGTGCTGGCGGGCCTCGGCCGTGGGGTACGCGCCGGTGAAGGCGCCGACGAACACCACCGGGATCATGCAGATGAAGGCCACCCACAGCGGCAGCAGCACACGATCGCGCCGCAGCACCAGGCGGATGAGCTTTCCCGTGCCGGCGAACGCGTTCATCGTCCTGCCTCCGTGTGCCGGCCCTTGACGTTCACGGTCGCGCGGTCGTAGTGCCGCAGGAACAGTTCCTCCAGCGTCGGAGGCCGGCTGACCAGGCTGCGCACGCCGACCTTGGTGAGGTGGCGAAGTGCGAGGTCCAGCGCGGCGGCGTCGACGCTGAAGCGTACCCGGCCGCCGTCGGCGCGCAGGCCGTGCACGCCCGGCAGGCCGGCCAGCCCGTCCGGTGGGGCGGCCAGCTCGGCGTCGATGGAGGTGCGGGTGAGGTGCCGCAGCTCGGCCATGGTGCCGGTCTCGACGGTACGGCCGTCGCGGATGATCGTGATCCGGTCGCAGAGCGCCTCGACCTCGGAGAGAATGTGGCTGGACAGCAGCACCGTACGGTCACCCGCGCGCCGCACCTCCTGGATCGTCTGCCGGAAGACCTCCTCCATCAGCGGGTCCAGGCCGGAGGTGGGTTCGTCGAGGATGAGCAGCTCGGCCTCGGAGGCCAGCGCGGCGACCAGGGCCACCTTCTGCCGGTTGCCTTTGGAGTAGGTGCGGCCCTTCTTGCGCGGGTCGAGGTCGAAGCGTTCGATCAGCTCGTCCCGGCGCCGCCGGTCGAGGCTGCCGCGCAGCCGGCCGAGCAGGTCGATGGCCTCGCCACCGGACAGGTTGGGCCACAGGGTGACGTCGCCGGGCACGTACGCCAGGCGGCGGTGCAGCTCAGCGGTCTGTGTCCAGGGGTCGCCGCCGAGCAGCCGGGCGGTGCCCGCGTCGAGGCGCATCAGGCCCAGCAGGATCCGGATCGTGGTGCTCTTGCCCGCGCCGTTGGGCCCGAGGAAGCCGTGCACCTCGCCAGTCCGTACGACGAGGTCGAGGCCGTTCAGTGCCCGTGCCGGGCCGAACGACTTGACCAATCCGGCCATGGAGATGGCATCGGTCTCAGTCATCATGGGTGTCCTTATGTGGTGATGAGGAGAGGGCTAGAGATCGTCTCCCCGCTGGGCCTCCCAGGCGGCCTGGGCGGCTTTGAGCATGGTGTCGTCGGCGTACAAGCCGTGGGTGTAGATCTCGAGCATGGGCAGCCCGATGCGCCGCAGCACGTCGGGACCCATCCGCTCGAAGCCGAGCGCGCGGGTCAGGGGTGGCGCCATGGTCAGCGTGGCCAGGCTCACCAGCACGGTGAGCACGGCCAGCGCCCGCACGTCGGAGGACTGGCGCATCGAGCCGCCGGCGATCCCGTCCCGGAAGAGCTGCTCGGTCTCCTCCACCAGCGTGTTGACGAACGTGGTGGCCGCGGAGGAGTCCTCCTCGATCGCGCGCACCATGTACTGCACATGGAGGCGGTACTCCTCCGAGTCCGACAGATATTCCTGGGACAGATCCCGCACGCCGACCAGGTCGGCCACGGTCCGGGCCCTCCGCACCAGGATCTGCAGGACGTGCTCGTCGCAGACGCTCCGCAGGTTGTCCTTGCTGCCGAAGTGCCGGATGACCAGGGCGGCGCTCACCCCCGCGGTGGCCGCGATGGCGCGCAGGTTCGTCTTCTGGAAGCCGTCGCGGGCGAAGTGCGCGATGGCGGCGTTACGGATCTTGGCCTGGGCGGTCAGATCCGCCGAAGTGGCTGAACACACGTTTACTATAGTAAACACGTGTTCAGCACCGTGGCAACCGGGATCAGAACGTGGTGAGGATGATCTTTCCGTGGACATCCCGTCGTTCAAGTGCCTGATGCGCTTCGGCGGCCTGGGCGAGCGGAAAGCACGCACCGATCCGTGGCCGGATTGCGCCTGCCGAAAATTGCGTCCGCCCAGCTCACGGGCATGTGGGCCGTGCATGGCGTGCGCGAGTTCTGTCCCTCAGTAGAGGGGGACGCATGGCACGATGATCGACCGCGCTCCCCCGCCTGGCCTACCTCGCCGTTACGAATGCCTTCGCCCAGTAGAAGGGGCACACCATCCGTAGGTCCGATCCGGCCTGCGGCTTGGTGGTGGCGGGCTTGCGGCGCCAGAGCCAGGCCTGTCAAGGCCTGCGGCCACACCGGCTGATGACCCGCAGCTGGTCCAGTACGGCTCGCCCCCTGCCCGCGCTGGCCGGCAAGACGGACGTGTGCGCCTCTTCGATCACCACCAGCACCGGCCGTCCCTACCGATGGGTTCGCCGCGAGCCACCGAAGCCGTTGACGGCGGCGAGGCAGTTCAAGCTCTTACGGGGGGCAGACTCACGTCGACGCTCAGGTCAGCGCGGTCTTCACCGTTGAGGGTCGTCGGCGCGCAGCTCGCTCTTGGCCAGGAACGGCATGCATGCTGGCGGTGCGGTGGTCTCAGTACATGTCGGGGTGGCAGGTGAGCAGCTGAGTGCTCGGGTGGACAGCTGGATCTGGTCGGTGCGGCTGACCAAGACTCGTTCGATCGCGTCCGACGCCTGCCGGGGCGGTCACGTCCGAGTCAACGGTGTACGGGTCAAGCCCGCACACGTCGTCCGGGTCGGTGACGAGGTCCGGCTGCGGCACGAGGGGCGCGAACCGCATCGTGGTCGTCTCCCGGATCATCACCAAGCGCGTCGGCGCCGCCGTGGCCACCGAGTGCTGCGCCGACAAGAGCCCTCCTCCTCCGCGCGAGGAGGCCGTAACAGTGGCCATCCGCGCCCGTGGCGCCGGCCGCCCCACCAAACGCGAACGCCGCAGCATCGACAAGCTGCTCGCACGCCCGGTGGTGGAGGGGCGAGGCCGCCAGGCACGCCCCGAGTAGACGGGCAGCCGCATCGAACTGGATGCGCGACTCCCCCGCAACCACCTCACCGGCGCTGCTCTCCACCGGTTTCCCGCCGCAGGAACAACGCCGCCGAGCTGATGCTGACGGCGTCGCTAAAGCGTTCGAGGCTCGGATAGGCCAAGTTTCAACGCTGAAGAAGTACCGGGCCCAGCTTCGTCACGCCGTGAGCATGTGCCGGGAACGCTCCGGACGCATCTGTACGAAGTGGAGCCGGGACCGAACGCGGGCCGTTCACGCAGGAAAGTTTCCAGAGCGTCCGCGTCACAGTGACCTACCTCGGCGAGTTTGCGATCGGCCGCGAGATCGCGAACGCTTCCACACAAGGCGGGATTTGCGCCACCATGATCGCACGTTCCGACGAAGGAGGCTGCTTGGTCGTTTTCGCCTGTGCGGGGTGCGGCGCCGTGATGACCGCGAGGGTGGCGCGGGTGGCGCTTCCCGATCACTCTGGCCAGAAGTACGGCCATGGTCTGCTCCCCGGTCTTCTGGAGCCAGGAACGTACGTGGTGGACCCTGGAGACGGCCGGCCTCGGGAACCTCTGGAGCCCGAGCCGGAAGAGCATGGCGTGCGACTGCAGACGTACTGCATCACGGGACCCCCGAACAGGATCGGGATCGCACCAGGCGACGTCCGCGGAACCGTCTTCATCCCCGAGAGGTTGGCGGCTGCTGCTGTGGCTGGGACGGCCAGTACGGTTCCAACCTGGCCTGCGCGAGGTGCGGCCGCCCGGTGGCGACCCGCGTCGACGACTGCGGGTTCTGGCAGGTGGTGTGGCTGGAGCCGGACGCCGTACGTCCTGTCGCCGTCGACGACCCCGTCCAGCGGGTGATGGACTGGGAGGGGATGCCGAGCACGCCGCCCATTGATCCACGTGATCGCTGGAGTCCCCATGGGAGGCCGCCGTCGCGGTGGCACTGGCGCACCTGCTGGTGGCCTCGAACGGTAAGCAGGTGGAGGTCCCTGACGGGCCTGTCGCAGAGGCGTTTCGCCGGGCGATCGACAGCCTGCTCCCACCTGGGCCACCGGAACGACACCTCGTCCTGGCCGGGCCCCGCCTGTCCCCCGCGATCACGGACATCGCACTGACGCCGAAGCATCCGCAGACCGGCGCGGTATGGCCGTGTGCCGCAGGAACGGTGGTGCCGCTGGCCACGGACGTGTGGACGTACATGGCCTTCAACGAAGATCGACGGCTCATGCCCGCGGCGCGCGGGATGCCTGCCGACGTTCGCCGCGACGATCCACCCCCGCTGCTGCCACACACTCTTTTCCGTCCCGATGGGCGAGTGTTCCTCAGCACGCTGGAGCGACTGGCGCCGGTTCCGCAGCCGTGGCTGCGCCGCATCTATGACCGGGTCAGAGACCGCCCGTACATGGCCCCGTTCTCATAGATGTCAGGCTTCGAACCCGCGCACATTGCGCCGTGAGAAGGGCACACGGCAGCCGACCAAGTCGTGTTCTTCACATAAGGGCTCATTCTCGACTGGACGCGTTGGGGAATCAGCGATCCGGCGCTTCGATGAGAGCGAGATCGCTTCTACCAGGCCGCGCGTCAATCTCATCAGGGGTGGCGGGCTCCAGATCCCTTGTTCTCAATGCCCTCACGTCGTGATGTTGAATCGGGAAGGATACGGGGTGCGGATGCTTCGCTACGGCCACTGCCCCAACGCGCGCATTAGAGATCGTCCATCTGCCGAGACCTCCAATAGGCGTTCAGGTGCGACTCGCAGCTGGACCAGCGTCGGCCGATGCTGTCAACTACGGTGTACTTGATGTCTTCGGTGCAAGGGTCGTTGGGTCCGTTCCCTCCCCATGTGCACCGGTCTCGGCTGGTCCGACCCGGAGGGAAGTCGTTCGGGTCCCAGGGCTTGATGTCCTCGATCTCCATGAGATGCCCTTTGCTGCTTGTGACGAGCGACTGGAGTCAACGGTGGCTTTCAGCCAACGGCGAGATCCTCCCCTGATACGTGCCAATGCGCCCATCCTCCCTCATGGGCATGGGGAATTGAACCAGCCTGGGCTGGATAGAGAAGAGACCTCGTCGTAGCCCGTTACCGGCTCACCCCGATGGGACGTCGTCACCCCAAACCTGCGCCCACGCGCCAAACTCGGCGTGCACGCCTGACTTAACGAAGAGCCCGTCTAGCCAATCCGTTCCAGTACCAATACGGCGAGAGCCTGCACGTCGGGGCAATGAATCACACGCGGACCAACCTGCAGCAGGCACTGAAGATCCGCGTCGGAGCGAGCCTCATAGATGCTCGAAGCCGTGTCTTCTATCCCATAGATGCCTCTTCACGATCACGCATGACCTAGCGAACTTGTCCGCATGAATCCGCCAGGAGCGAAGTCATATTGAACATCGACATTGTCTGCGTACGGTGGCGTGGTGACCGTTGCGGACGACCAGACGGCGGCCGGTCTCGTCGCGTTCGTCGGCGAAGGCGGCGATGTAGGCGTCGACCTGGGCTTTGAGCGCTTCGGCGAGCATTCGGCGGGCGCCTTGGCGTACCAGCTCGTCGATGAAGGCCGGCGTCGGGGCGGCAGTGGCGGCGGCGTGGTCGCCGCCGGCGGGATCAGGGACTACCGTGAGCACGGGTGTGCCTTTCCGGCCGACGTTGGCGCGTCGGTCATGCTTGTGGATTCACATGATCACCGGGAAGGTACACCCCTTCCCGGTGATCCACAGATCTCAAGCATTGCTCGCGGCCGTCTGGACGGCGCGGTGTTTCACACCGATAACGGTGCGCAGTACTGCTCTCGGAGTTCGCGCGGGCCTGTCGCCGGCTCGGCGTCACCCGCTCGCGCGGCGCGGTGAGCACCAGCGCCGACAACGCGGCGGCCGAGTCCTTCAACGCGAGCCTGAAACGCGAGGCGCTGCAGGGCGCGCGCCACTGGCCCGACGCCCATACTGCCCGCCTGGCACGCTCAGAATCCTGTAAGCCTGCTCTTGTGATGATGCGTTGACTGATGGCCCACGATCCTGGCACGCTCCATACCAGCGTTCACCGAGGGGAACAACCATGCCACTGATCGGCAACAAGACATTCGCCAGCGCTGTGACCAATATTGGGGCCTGGGGAGACACCGACGTTTTCCCTTTCCCCATTGAGAACCATATGATTCATGATAGACGCGCAGAAGTATCCGCCCTGCTCGCCGATATCGCGGGAAACTTCGAAAATTACCTGAATCTAGATCCCATTGTAAGCTACTCCACACTCGCGCCGGTTGGATATACGGGGTTTCGCTGGGCAACGCAGCTGGACCCTCAATGGAATGCCTATCTGCTGAGTCTGGTCATCGATATCGCCCCGGCAGTCGAGGCGCACAGAATACCTGCCACAGAAAAGCATGTGTTCTCTTACCGGTACCAGCCAAACGGAGATGGAAGCCTCTTCGCAGCAGATGGATGGAGCGCCTTTCAAAAAGAAACCCGAGAACGCGCTGAGGCATTTCGTTATGTTGTCGCCGTCGATATTGCAGACTTTTATTCACGGATCTATCATCATCGCCTTGAGAATGCCCTGCGAGAGGTAGACTCAGGAGGCACGCATACTCGCCATATAATGGCGATTCTCTCCAAACTTTCCCGCAGCGCGTCGTACGGCTTGCCAGTGGGAGGGCCAGCAGCCCGCCTCCTATCCGAACTGGTTCTCGACAGAGTCGATGATCTATTGGCTGCAAATTCAAATACGGCCAACTTCTGCCGCTTTGCTGATGACTATCGCTTCTTTGTCAACGACATGGAAACCGCATATCGAGCCATTGGCTTTATGTCAGAGAAGTTGCTCGTCAATGAGGGTCTTTCGTTACAAAAAGGCAAGACTAGAATTATGACTTCATCAGAATATCTATCGACGCTCGATCCGACGGATTCCCCGGAAGGCAGCGCAGCAAGATTTCTTGGGCTCCACATCCACTTCGATCCATACTCTCCTACCGCTAGAGACGACTATATTCACCTCAAGGAAAAACTTCACGAGTTCGACATCCTCTCCCTTTTGCGCGCAGAGCTTGCAAAGGGGAGAATCCATGCAGCACTATCGAGACGTCTGATACGCGCGCTCCAATTCATGGATGCAGACACTCGGAAACAAGCTGTTGTAATTCTGCTCGATAGCATCGACATTCTTGCGCCTGTAATCCCACAAGTTATGATTGCCGTGCGTAACACTCTCGACGAAGTCTCCGAACCCGAGTTCACGGAAGCTACCCACGCGAGGATTCGACATCTTATTACTACTTCGCACTACATAGCGAACATTGCCTTGAACTTAGCATTCATGATCAGAGTCCTCGCCAGCCACCGGTCGGTCGCTAACGAGCAGCTATTTATCAAGCTGTTTAATGATAATCACGGATTTGGCAGCGGACCAGCTCCGAACATCAAGCGGGACATTGTCCTAATAATGGCGCGATGGCGCGCAGCATACTGGCTCAGTGATCTGAAAAACTATGTGGCGGCGGCAGAGCCTTGGGTCAAACGAGCCTTCGTCATCGGCTCTTACTCTCTGGGTGATGAGGGTAAGCATTGGAGGGACGCTAACAAACAAGCATTTCGCCCCTTCGATAGGCTAGTGAGGGATTGGGTCGCCGCCAAAATACAGTCTTCTGCTTCTTGGGAGGTGCCGATTTGATACCCGCAAAGCTATTTGCTGGGCATGCGTCGATCTGGCGTCAGATTGCTCCCACTCTCGAACAGGCCGTACGCTGGTCCAACTCGCAGCAACAGTCCCTAGGCGCTTCCGTAGCCGCATCCGGAAGCGCCGACCGGCACGCTATAATCGCAGAAGTCGCATTTACTATGGCGGCGGAAGGACCCACTCCACTGCCTTACTTTGCCCCAAAAGCGTTCAAGAAGGATGCAGGAGCGTTCGTTGCCAACTTGCCGCGGGGCGAGTACGCCGTCGAGTATTTAGCAGCTAGCGAATGGTATGAAGCCTATAGAATCTGCCGAACAATAAGGAAATATGCGGCAAAAGATCTGGGTTTCGTCTATAGTCCTTCAGTGCCTGGATGTGGCATTGTCGATCGAGCGATCGCAGACATCAGGCGCGATCATGAACTGATTGAAGTCAAAACTGTCACGCGGCCATTTCGATCCTCAGATTTCCGTCAAGTACTGACGTATGCCGCCATGTATTATGCTTCAGGCGTTCACATCGAAGAAATTACGCTTCTAAATCCGAGAAGAGGACGGTATTTCAAGCGTCCAATCGATCTTGTTGCACATGAAGCATGCGGATTATCTGGACCTGAGTTGATGCAAGAGCTCGTAGAATTGATGACGGGACTCAGCGTATCAGCTTAATAAAGGCATGAATGGAACATGTCAAATGACTGTTCGCTGTTGATCGGCGCGGGCCTCAGTTGCGCCACACGAACGGAGAGGAAGGGAACGACTGGTGCCCGATAAGCGGGTGGTCTCGCCGGCGCCGACGCGACCGCAAGGTGGCGGGGCGACGTTGCCGGATACGCCTGCCGGCAGTTGCCGCCGGTCTTCGGCGCCCCTGGCAGACGGTGCACCGCCACTTCACCGAGTGGAGCGCCGCGCGAGTGTGGGCCAAGCTGTACCGGACCCTACTGGACGAACTCGGCGCCCGCGGCGAAGCGGGCGCGCTCGCCGCGTCTTGTCGTCCAGCGCCGGCTCTCAGCGACCGCTCGATCCAGTCCACGGTCGACCAGCATGAAACGATCTAGCGGTCCAGCCAGGAGAGATTCAGGCGCCCGCCCGTTCAGACACCACGGCGCATCTCGATGCAGATATCTAGCCTGCGGCTTTCACGGCGAATTTGAGCCGACCTAATTGTTCACATAAGAAAAGTGCCCTTGAGCTGGGAGGATCCGACTTGTCTAAGGCCCCGTCCACCCCAGATCAGAAGGCACTTTCCGAGTGAACTCTACCGCTTCCCGCAGCAAGATCACTGTGTCCGCCGACGGCCGTGGGCTGGTCTCACACGGCGGAGGTCTGCGGCTGGACCGGCGCACGCGGTCGACCAGATCGGCATCCGATTATCTCCATGATCGGTAACAGGGTCGCCTGCGCCGGCGCTGATCCGCGAGGACGTAGACCAGTCGGCGTGGGTACGCCAGCGAACTGCGCAATGCGCGGTGACCGGCCGGGTCGGGTTGCGCTGGCTGGAGCCCCGTGGGCGGGGTAAGCCATGATGGCAGCAGGCCCAGGTAGTACCGCACCGCCCTTCGAACAGCTTCGGGCCGCGAGTAGAAGGAATGATCATGACGTTCCCTGCTGCCGCCGCCCGACAGGGCAGCCTGCCCGGCGAGCTCTCTGAGACGCATCGGGACCTGCTGGCGCTGTGCGCGCTTCGCGTCAACGACAAGTCCGTGGACTGGAGCCTGCTGGCCCGCACCTGCGAAAGCGCAGCAAGTATCGAGGCAACGCTCGAGGGGAACATCCAGGAGCAGTCCGATGCGGCCCGAGAGAGCCTGCCGATCCTGCGCACCGCCCTCAGTCATCTCGTGCAGGCCCGCGACCGCGTCGCCATCGAGCTGGAGGCCGCGGAGCTGGCCGGCGCGCGGATCGTCACCGTGCTGGACGACACCTACCCTGCGAACCTGCGGCTCGTCCCCGATAGGCCCCCCTTCCTCTTCTACCTGGGCTCTCTGTCGGACGCCGACCGCCGCTCCGTGGCCGTCGTCGGCACGCGCGCTGCGACCGAGGACGGGATCAGCCGCGCGAAGCGGATGTCGAAGGGTCTGGTCGCGGCGCATGTCGCCGTGTACTCCGGCTTGGCGCTGGGGATCGACTCCGCCGCGCACATGGCAGCGTTGGACACCGGGGGCCGGACGGTGGCGGTCCTGGTCCACGGCATCGCGTCGAAGGTCTACCCTGCGGCGAATGAGACGCTGGCCAAGAGGATCGTCCGCGAGGGCGGAGCACTGTTCTCCCAGTTCTGGCCCTTGTCGAACCCCGCGAGGTGGACCTTTCCCAGACGCAACGTGGTCACGTCCGGCAGCGCCCTGGGCAGCATCGTGATCGAGGCGTCCAGGACCTCTGGCGCCAAGATGCAGGCGAGGATCGCGTACGAGCACGGCAAGCACGTCTTCCTGCTGCGGTCACTAGTCGCGCAGGAATCCTGGGCCGCCAAGATGGTCTCCGCCGGCCGGGCGGTCGTGGTGGCTACGCTGGATGACGTCCTGGGGCAGCTGGACTCGGCGCCCGCCGGCCCGGCTCAGGCCGAGGAGCCGTACCACCAGATCCCGATCGCCGACCTGTAGCGGAAACTCCGTCCCACCCACCGCACATCGACTGCCCTCGTCCCTCAGGCTCCGTCCGTGCCCATCTCGAGGCACCCTGTCGGGAACGGAACCCAGGCAGTGGAGAGCCAGTTCAGTTCCCTGCGGCCCGGCGGCGCTCGATGCGCTGTACTGCCTCAAGCCGCTCGCTCTCACCGTAGTTCGGCTGCACGGGCTCCCAGATGATGCCTTCGTCCTCGCACACCTGGCTGATCAACTCCTCGGCCTCCCGGCTGTCGTACCACTGCGCGGGGCTGCCCCAGCGGGAGATCCACCACAGCGCGGTGCTGGAACTCTTCCCCACGCGGTAGAGATACTCCCCGTGCCAGGTGACGAGTTGGTCAGCGGCGAGCTGGTTCAGGATGTCGCCGATGTGGCGCTGGCGCCCGTTTCTGTAGGTGCGCATCGGTTCGCGGCGGCCAGCGGGTACGGGACGGCTCCCGGTAGCCGGCACGTTCGTGGGTATGGTGCTGGGAACTGCGACCCTCGGCTGGTTGGCGGGGCGGCATCCGCTGTCGGGCATGCCGGTCTCACCCGCGATGAGCTTACTCATGGTCTCGCGGAGCAGATCGCCGGGTCCTGTGCCGACGCCGGGGGAAAGGTACGCGGTGGTGAAGTTGGCCGGTGTGAAGGCGTTGGGGGCGAAGGCATTGATCGTGACGCCCGGCCGCGGGGTGAACAGGGTGTAGGGCTTGCGGTACTTGCCGACGGTCACGCCGATGATCTGGCCGGCGCCAGCCTTGGCGAGCAGGTTCCTGGCCCAGTCCAGGCTTATGCCCTCGGTGGTGAAGTCGTCGAAGACGATGACCGTCTTTCCCACGACGGTGCTCCGATACTCCGGGTTGAGGTGGACGGTGGTCGCCTGTGTGGTGATCGAGACAGTGTCGTGCCGCCCGGCGGCCCGGGCCAGGCTGGTGTCCATCGCCTGGCTTGCCCGGACCAGCAGGTCTCCCTTGTAGTACCAGCCCACCATGACCTTGGCGACCTCAAGGAACTCGCCCAGCTGGTCGTTCACCCGGCCGGGGGTGCTGCTGGGGTAGACGCAGAACCAGGCGCGGTTGGGCAGCGAGCCGTCCAGATAGGCCGAGCAAAGCAGGTGCAGCATGAGGATGTCGCGGGCGCTCCGGTCACCGACGGACACCTCCTTGTCGTAGGTGAAGACGGTCTTCAGATCGAAGGAGGAGGGGCTGGTGCCGGGGAACGTCTCGGCGGGCTGCAACAGCGAGCGCACCCGGAGCCGGTGCTCGATGTCGTCCAGAGCGAAGATCCACTCCGGCTCGTGGAGGAGATGCCGGTCGAGCAACCAGTAGAGCTGGGCCGGGTCGTCCGCGCCCAGGGCGTCGATCGTCCTACCGAGAGCGCTCGCCCATCGGGCGTGGATATAGAGCACCCCGGCGTTGATGCCGGTCATCCAGTCCCACTCCGTGGTACCGACGATCACCAACTGGTTCTTGCGGAGGCCGAGCCGTTCAGCGGCCTGGTCGAGCCACAGTCCGCTGCCCCGGTTCTTGCGGCCGGGGATGTCCTCCTGCGAGAGGTGGAGTGCAGGCTGTGGCAGCCCGGCCGCAGAGCAGAGCGCGGCGGAGTCGATCGATCGCGTCGTCATCAGAACCCAAGCCACCCCCTGCTGATCGAGAACGCGGAGCAGCCGGACCATGTCCGGGTGAGGTCTTGTCGTCCCCGTTTCGAACACGGCCTTGTAGTCGAAGACCACCGCCTGCACTGTGTTCGCCACCGCACCCGCCCACCCCGCCCCGCCATCGCCGGGCGATACATCCGCAACCGTCGAGAACATCGACAACGACCAGGCCGTGGACGACCTCCTTGAGCGCGCCGACAACGACGACATCCCCGCCCGGCTCCTCCTCGGCGTGATCGCCATGGTCACCCTCGGCACCAGCGGCTACCTCCTCGCTCCCGGCGGCTCTGCTGAGCAGATCGTCGGCGGCATCAAGGTCATGCGCACCGGCGTCGGCACAGTCATCAAGACCGTCCTCGACAAGAAGGAGGGCCGGCAGGTACTCGCCGACGCGATCAAGCGGATTCGGGCCAACCTGCGCCCGCGGTGGTGGGTCGACGGCCACCTCGTCGAGCGCGACGACTGGAAGGGCAGCGACTTCAACGCCCACCTGCGCCTCGCCGCCAACCACGGGTTCAACCCCAAGGGCTATCAGAACGACCCCACTGACACCGAACTCGAGGACGAGGCCCTCACAACCTTCCAGGCGTCCGTTGCAACGGCCGCCACCAACCTCGACGACCTGATCGCCATGCGCAGGAAGAACGGCACCACCAACCAACTGCCCTGGCCCCTCGTCGAGCCGTCCTTCAAGCAGCTCAACTACATGGACAAGGACCTAGATGAATGAGTCCAAGGCATAGCTGCGGAGATAGGGCGAGGATGTCCACTCTCGGGTTGTGACGACCGAACTGGACACCCTCGCAACCGCACTCTATGTGAGGGTCGATGATCTGCTGAAGAGCGCGCCGGAGCTGGCCCCGTGGCGACCGCGAGTGGGGTTCGTGCCTACGTTGAGTGATGCCGAACTGGTGACACTGGCGGTGCTGTCGGGGCTGCTGGGCTATCACTGCGAGCGCCGATGGCTGCGGTACGCGCACGCCGAACTGCGCGGCATGTTCCCCTGCCTGCCTCAGCAGTCGGGCTACGGCAAGCGACTGCGTAAGTCGATCGGGCTGGTCATAGCCGTCATCCGGGTCCTGGCCTGCGACACCTCGCTGTGGAGCGATGAGGTGTGGGTGACCGACTCCACGCCGGTCGAGTGCGGCCGCTCGGTGGAGACCGCACGGCGCAGCGCGCTGGCCGGATGGGCCGAATACGGCTACTGCGCCAGTCACTCCCGGTATTTCTGGGGGCTGCGCCTGCATCTGGTATGCACCCTGGGCGGGTTGCCGGTGCTGTTCGCGCTGAGCGGCGCCAAGGCCGATGAGCGCGAGGTGCTGCTGGGCATGCTGGCCACCGCACCTCGGGCGCTGGCCGAGCACCCGCACCCAACTCTCATCGCCGACCGGCAGTTCTACGGCCGCGTCTTCGAGCGGGAACTGGCCGAGCGTGGGGTGAGGCTGCTGCGTCCTGCCCGCGCCGGCGAGGCCGAACGAGCCGGCGCGCACCTGTTCAAGCCGTTGCGCCAGACCATCGAGTCGATCAACCAGACGTTCAAGGGCCAGCTTGACCTCGAACGACACGGGGGACGCACCCCAGCCAGCGTTACCGTCCGGATCTTCGTCAAGGTCCTGGCCCTGACCGCGGCCATCTGGCACAACGACTACACCGGCCAACCGATCAAGAGGTCACTCACCCGCTACGACCACTGATCCACGCCAGACCCCTTGGACTCATCCATCTAGCCCGCATCTCCGAGGGTGAGCCGCGCTGATGACCAACACCAGCTGGGCCGGCGTCGTCCCGATGACCGACAACCGGTACGCCATGCTCGCCCGGCTCGCTGGCCAGTGGCTCGTCGAACCGCAGCCCGAGCCGATCCCCATCGGCGAGGACTCCGGGTACGAGGACAAGGCCATCTACATCGTGGTCAGCCGTGACGGCAACGCCTGTTACTGCGGAAAGACCGCCCCCACCCGGGCCCTGAACCGGGGGGCCGCCGCGACCAGGCTCAGCCAGCACATCAACGGCAGCCAGTTGAAGCGGGAGGAGTGGGTCGAGTACTGGGTGCTGCCACTGCGTGACGCCACACCCGGCCACGTCGTCGCCACCCTGGAGAGAACCGTGGCCGCCCGCCTCGGCATCCCACTAGTGCACCGGATGCGCATGCCGCGCCGGCACACCTGACCTCCAGCTGGCCGAAACCACGGTCAGCACCGGAACACACGTAGACCCCCGCACCGGTAGGGCTGTGCGGGAGGCACGTGCCGCCAGGGGATAACCGGGCCTCAGGGACTCCGATGATCCCAACGGCTAGCCGGCGCCCGACCTGCCCCGGACACACCACGGCCCAGGCCGGAGCACCCGCATCTGAAGAGCGGGAACGCCTTGCAAGGTTCTCGCCGCAGATATCGTCTTGACCAGCACAAACGCGCGTTAAACAATGGGCGATGGGAGGTTCTTATCGAGGAGCCGGATGCACATCGAGCACCAGCCATATATCGCCCATCAGTGGACATGTTGGACTCGAAACGACTGGAGCTCTCCTAATGCGAGCCCTCTTGTTAGCGTCAAGGGCGCCTGCGAGTCGAACGCTCAACCCGCCCCGATCTATGAGGTGATCGGTGGTTGTGAGGCACCACCAGGCGCCGGCGAATGAGATACGTAGTCTCGGGCTGTAACGGAGTACATGGGCAGCAGCAGGCCGCCGTAAAGAGATACACCGGGTTACGGAGCGCGATCTTGTCCGTTCTTTACCTGCACTCGTGTCCGGATTCGCGCCTGGAGACAGGTATTTAAACAGTGACAGGAAGCAGGTGACTCGGATGATCGGGCCACATCACCATGACACGACCCAACCACATCACCCTTCGAAGTCCGTCATCCACCACGCCCATCAGGCCCAACGACCTCAGCCAGAACAGGCCCTGGCATGCGCCGCCGAGCGGCTCGCCTCGGCTGGCTCAACGCGATCAAGAGTCTGCTGAGCACCTCAGGTCAGGGCCGGTCACCAGATGGGGCTTGTTTTCGCTTATCCGCCGTGCGCAACCATCCCCGAGCGCACAACCTCCCGATCCACGCTGGCGCCCCCGACGGGCTGCTCATCATCGTCGCGGCGCCTCACAGCGCCATGCGATGCGTGGCTCCCGTAGCGGCGATCGAATCGGGCTTGAGTGCCGCCGCCGAGGTGGGCGTCGATACGTCGTGCCCGGCACCGCACCCGGGGCAGTGGGCGACGGTGGGCATCACGCTCACCCGATCACCCGCACCGCCCCATCCGTGCTCGTGCCAGGCGGGCCCACGGCAGTCGCGCGCCCTTGTCGGCCTGGAGGCCGGCGATGAGGCGCGCGTTGACGTTGGCCGAGATCCAGCAACTGCCGGCTGTGGTCGACGTGGTCACCGCGGGAGGGGCGCTCGGATTGGGACGCACCACGGCCTACCAGCTCGCCAGGGACGGCCAGTTCCCCTGCCGGATCATCCGCGCCGGCAGAAGGTACCTGGTGCCCACCGCCGCCCTGCTCGCGCTGCTCGGCGATCACACCATCATCGAGGAGGACAGGACAACCGATGGCTGAAGGCAGCACGTTCAAACGCTGCTCCTGCCGCGACGGTGACGGCAAGGAACTCGGGCAGAAATGCCCCAAGCTGCGCCGCCCCAGCGGCGGCTGGAACCACCGGCACGGCATCTGGCACTACCAGATCGAACTGCCACCCACCCCCGACGGCAAGCGCCGCGGCCCGCTCCGGCGCGGCGGCTTCACCAGCCAAGACGATGCCGAAGCTGAACTCGCCCAGGTACGGGCCCTGTTGGCGTTGGCCGGGCCGCGTGAGCCCGCCACCCGCGCCCAGATCGCCGATCTGATCAAGCGCACGCTGGCCGAGACCAAGACGCTGCCCAACATGGAGGCGGTCCGCCGCAAGGTCAAAACCGGGCTGGACCTGAGCCAGGAGATCACCGTGGAGCAGTGGCTGGAGGAGTTTCTGCAGCGTAAGCGGAAGATCGAGGAGAGTACCCGGCGTTCCTATGAGGGTCACATCCGCCTGTACCTGAGCCCCTATCTTGGGCGGCTGGCGTTGGATCGGCTCAAGGTCAGCGACATCGCGGTGATGTTCGAGCAGATCGAAGAGTTCAACGACGCTATCGCCGAACGCCGCGCCAGCCCTGACCCGAGCGTGCGGGCCAGCGTCAAGTATCGGCGTCCGGTCAGCGTCGCCACCATGCACAGCATCCGCGCCACCCTGCGGCACGCCCTGAACATGGCCATCCGGCAAGACCGGCTGCTCGACTTCAACCCCGCCGCCGTGCTGGAGTTGCCGGCCAAGACCCGGCCCAAAGCGTTGGTGTGGACCGACGACCGGGTTCAGGACTGGCAGGTCGCCTTCCACGAGCGCCTGCGTGCAGAGAAGCGGTGCCGTGGCGGGAGGCGGGTGGATCCGGTCGACGCCTACACCAGCACGCCCCGGCCTTCGCGGGTGATGGTCTGGACGCCGGCTCAGACTCGGCTGTTCCTGGAAGAGGCCCAGCGGCACCGCCTCTTCGCCCTGTATCGGCTGATCGCTTTGCGCGGGCTGCGCCGGGGAGAGGCGTGCGGGCTGCGCTGGAAGGAAGTAAACCTCGACAGCCAGACCATCACGATCAATTGGCAACTGGTGCAGTTGGCCGGGCAGGTCCACGAAGGCACGCCCAAGACCGACGCCTCGGTACGCACCATCGCCCTGGACGCCGAAACCGCCACAACCCTGCGTACCCACCGGCAGCGGCAACTCCAGGAACGACTGGCCACTGGCGAGGCGTGGAAGGACACCGGGTTCGTCTTCACCCAACCGGATGGAGATCGGCTGCATCCCCAGCACGTCACCGACCAGTTCCTGTGGCTGGCCTACCTCGCCGGCCTACCGCCCGTCCGTCTCCATGATCTCCGCCACGGCGCAGCCTCGCTGATGCTGGCCGCCGGGGTAGAGATGAAGGTCGTGCAGGAGACGCTGGGGCACACCTCCAGTTCCTTCACGGCCGACACCTACACCTCGGTCTTCCCCGAGGTGGCGATGGCGGCCGCGGAGAAGACCGCAGCCCTGCTGCTCGCCGAGGAGGAGGACCCGGAGGAGCCGGGAGAGGTGATCCCGCTGCGGGCCTGACCCGCTACATCAGGAACCGGCCCCGTGATCGCCGTATTCGCACGGCGGGACGGGGCCGTTTCCTTTGCCAAGGTAGCCCCAGAAGGCCGATGTTGATCATGGTGTGTGCGGGGTTGGTGCGCGCGAGCACGCATGGAGCACGCAACCGCTAGACGAAAATTCTAGAACGCATCCGATCCCGCATAACCACAGGTCAGGACATGATCAAAGCGCGCCCTGCAGGATTCGAACCTGCGACCGTCGGATTAGAAGTCCGGTGCTCTATCCAGCTGAGCTAAGGGCGCTCCCGCCTTATTGTGCATGATCCGGCGACATGTCACGCACACGTTTTCCTCGTGTCAGTCTGTCAGGCCGATCACACCCACCATGAACAGCGCCCCCAAGGTGGTAGGAGTCAGGGTCGAACCAGTGGCCGAGCAGGGTGTGGGGGCCTCTGGGACGATATCGGAGGTGGCCAGATACGGGAGGAAACCGGCTAAAAGACCGGGGTAGGCGCTCCGGGTGCTGTCCGGGATGGTGATGAGGGAGGCCAGGGGAGCGACGCGTCCAGGAGCAGGAAGGTCGGGATGCGGCGGCGGGCGTGTCGTAGAGGAATGTGACCGTTCGGGAAGTCGTGAGCGGTTAATCCTGTCGCTGCGGCCAGCCTCGGGGAGGTGTACGTCTGGGCGCGGGGCCGTCCGGTGGCTGGGGGCGATTGGAGCGTCGGTGGGGAGGCCGACATCGGCGTGGGGACAGGTGACGTGGTGGGTGACGTGGTGGCGGGCGACGTGGGCATCGGGCATGGTCATCTAGTGTTCGGCGATAGGGATGGGTGGGAACACTGGGGCGACGATCAGCATCGGCGGGGGTACGCCGAACGCCTCCGCCAGGGGTTTGGGGAGGAGGTCGAAGGAGTTCTCGCCGAGCATCGCGCCGGCGGTGGCGTTGAAGACCCAGCCTCATAGGACTCTGCGGTGCTGCGCCCCGCGGCACAGCGTCCGGTCGCGTAGGACCCCGTAACGCGGCACCCCGTGCGACAGCGCCTGGCCGCACAGAACCCCGCGGCACAGGACCCCACGACACGGTGCCCGGCTGCGCAGGACCCCGTGGCCCAGGGGCCCGCGCGATAGCGCCTGGCCGCACAGGGCCCCTGCAGCACAGGTCCCCACAGCACGGCGCCCAGCCGCGCAGCACCCCGCGGCGCAGGAGCCCGCGGCGCAGGAGCAGGTGGCTGTGGGGATGGGGCGGGTGGTTGGTGCGGTGGGTGGAGGGGCAAGAGGGGGCGCCTGGTGGGGAGGGGTGGGGGAGATTGTTGTGGAGGGTGGGTGGAAGGTTGGAGCTGGAGGAAAGGGTGGGCGGGGGTGGGGCAAAAGGGTCTAAGCTCTCGTGGCATGGTCGCGACGCTCCTGCATGAGATTCCGTTGCAGGGCGGGGACGTGACTGACGGGGTGGTGCGGGTCGGTGACACCGTGCGTAGACCGGCCAGTACGTCGACACCCGCCGTGCACGCCCTGCTCCGGCACCTCGAGGCCCGTGGGTTCGGAGGGGCGCCGCGGGTGGTGGGGATGGACGGGCTCGGGCGGGAGATCCTGACGTATCTGCCCGGTACGACCGGGTTGCGGCTTGAGTGCGTGAGTGATGAGGCGCTGGCCGGGCTTGCGGTGTTGCTTCGGGAATTTCATGACGCGACCGTCGGGTTCCCGCTGTCCCTGGAGGGGTGGGAAGGCGGATCGAATGATGACAAAGCGCCAGAAATCATCGGACATTGTGATTTAACGCCAGCCAACGTGATATTTCGCGAGGGCAGGCCCCACGCGCTGATCGACTTCGATCTGGCCCGCCCCACCACGCGGCTGTTCGACATCGTCACCACGCTCCGCCACTGGGCTCCCATCGCCGACCCCGTGGACCGGTCCCCGCTGCTCCGCAACCTCGACGTGGGCGAGCGGCTGAGGCTGTTCTGCGACGCGTACGGCGTGCCGCCCCGCGACCGCCGCCGCCTCCTCGAACTGGCCAGGCTCCGCTTCCACCGCTCCTACGACGTCATGCGCACCCGCGCCTCGGCGGGCGGCAACTGGGCGAAGATGTGGGCGGGCGGCGCTGGCGAGCGCATCCGCCGCGCGGCGGCCTGGCTGGACGTACACGAAGACGAGCTCCATGCCCATCTGGTGTGACCCGCTGGGGATCGCCCTCGGGGTGGCCCTCGACCGGCTGATCGCCGACCCGCGGAGCGCCGCCCATCCGGTCGCGGTCTTCGGGCGTGTCGCCGCGAGGGTGGAGAAGTCCCTGTACGCGGACAAGAAGGCGCACGGAGTCGCACATGTCGCCATCTGCGTCGGCGGCGCGACCGCGCTCGGAGTGCTCGCCCAGCGGATCCCCCACGCCCGTACGGCCGTCACAGCCGTCGCCACCTGGGCCGTGCTCGGCGGCACCACGCTCGCCCGCGAGGGCGAGTACATGGCGGACGCCCTCGAAGGCGGCGACCTGGAACGGGCCAGGGCCCGCCTCCCCCACCTCTGCGGCCGCGACCCCTCCCACCTCGAGGCCAAGGAACTCGCCAGGGCCACGGTCGAGTCGCTGGCCGAGAACACCTCCGACGCCGTCGTGGCCCCGCTCCTCTGGGGTGCGGTGGCGGGCGTGCCGGGGCTGCTGGCGTACCGGGCGATCAACACGCTGGACGCCATGGTCGGCCACCACTCCCCCCGCTACGAACGGTTCGGCTGGGCGGCGGCCAGGCTCGACGACGTGGCGAACTACGTACCGGCCAGGGTGACGGGGCTGCTCACGGTCCTGACCGGGCCGGACCCCGGCCGCGCGCTGGCGGTGCTCAGGCGGGACGGCCACCGGCACCCCAGCCCGAACGCCGGCAGGTGCGAGGCCGCCTTCGCCGGAGCGCTCGGCGTCACCCTGGGCGGCACGAACGTCTACCAGGGCAGGACCGAGCACCGGCCCACCATGGGTGACGGGCCCGAGCCCGACGTCAAGGACATCCGCCGTGCGGTACGTCTTACGCGCGCCGTCAGCCTGGCCGCCGCCGGAGCGGCCGTGCTGACGGCTTGGGCCCTGCGAAATCGCCGCAAATAGGCCATCGGGAGGATTGCGGACGGCCGCGCAATTGCGCGGTAATCAGCCATTGATTGCTTTTCACATTACGCGGTTGAGGTTGAGCACCAGCCAGACCACGAATATCGCGAGCAAACTGATGCCGATCATGGCCTTGGCGGCGCTGTTCGCGACCGCCTTCCTGGCTGTGACCTGCTTGGCGCTCTGCTTCCACACCTGACGCATGATGATCATCGTCTGGAAGCGGCGGCCGAGGGCGAACACGGCGAGAGCGATGATGATGAATAGAATGACGCGACCGTCTGCAGGTTCCACGGAGATCCCCCCTGTGGGCCGTGAAGCTACTCAATCCCCCGAGACATTTGAGAAAACAGGATACTCGGACGGACGCGGTTTGTGATTTGAATTATGGTCCGAGATCAACGACGATCGGGGCGTGGTCGGAAGGGCCCTTGCCCTTGCGGGCCTCGCGGTCGACGTACGCCGACCGCACCCGCCCGGCGACGTCCGCGCTCGCGTAGACCAGGTCGATGCGCATGCCCATGTTCTGGTGGAACATCCCGGCCCGGTAATCCCAGTACGTGAACGGGTGCGGGCCCTTCATCGGCGTCGGCACCACGTCGTGCAGCCCCAGGGCTCGCAGGTCGGCGAGGGCCCGGCGTTCGGCGGGGGTGACGTGGGTCGCGCCGACGAACAGCGCCGGGTCCCAGACGTCGGCGTCCGTGGGGGCGACGTTGTAGTCGCCGCACACCGCCAGCGGCATGGCCGTCTCGGCCGCCAGCGCGTCCCGGAGCGCCGCGAACCAGGCGAGCTTGTACGCGTAGTGCGGGGAGTCCACGGTGCGGCCGTTCGGCGCGTACAGGGACCAGACGCGCAGCCCCGCGCAGGTGGCGGCGATGGCGCGGGCCTCCGGGGCCACGGCTTCCACGCCGTTCAGCTCGCCGGGGAAGCCGCGGGTCACGTCGTCGAGGCCGACCCTGGAGAGGAGCGCCACGCCGTTCCACCGGCCGTCGCCGTGGGCCGCGGCGGCGTACCCCAGCTCTGCTACCTCCGCCGTGGGGAACGCCTGCGCGGAGCATTTGGTCTCCTGGAGGCAGAGGATGTCGGGTTTCGCCTCGGCGAGCCATTCGAGCAGGCGGGGCAGCCGGGCCTTGACGGAGTTCACGTTCCACGTGGCTAGGCGCATCCTTCCAGCCTGCCACTCTTCCGGAGATCCGGCTTTCCCACTCACGGCGGGCCACCGACCCGCCGCACGTGGTGCTCTCCTCCAGCTTCTCCGCTCACGGCGGCCCGTCCACCCGCCGCACGTGGTGCTCTCCTCCAGCCTTTACGCTTACGGCGGGCAACCCACCCCCCGCACGTGGCCGGGCCCTGTCCAGGGAGACGGTCACGAGGTGTGCGGGGCCGGGCGCCGTTACGCCGCCTTCTGGGCCATCGGATGGGAAAACCCGTGACCGCCGGACAGACCCCCAGAAGGCGGCGAGACCGGGATCAGGTCAGCGGCTGGTCCAGAGAGGCCTGTTGTCGCGGGAGTAGATGATGATCCGCCCGTCATCGCTGACCGCCAGCCAAGCCCCCGGGTTGCCGGCCGTCTTGGTGGTCCACAGGGCCTTGTTGCCGCTGTCCACCACCACCCAGTTGCCCTCCGCCTGCATGATCGACCGGGCGCCGGGGTGACCGGCCGTCGGCGTGGTGAACAGGCTGCGCTGCCCGTCGTACAGCACCGCGTTGCCCTCGTCCTGCTGGATCAGCCGGTAGCGGCCGTTGCTCGACTGCACCGCCTGCCCCGGCCGGAGCACGTGCCCCGAGGGCAGCTTGCCGATGTACGCCTTGGACGACCACAGCGGCCGGTTGTCCCGGCTGTAGATCACCAGGTTGCCGCTCTCCTTGGGCAGCAGCAGGTACGCGCCGGGGTTGCCGGCGGTCGGCGTGGACCACAGCGGCTTGTTGTCGGCGCCGTAGACGACGAGGTTGCCCTCCTTCTGCATGGTCGCGCGGGCGCCGGGCTTGCCCGAGGTGGGCGAGGTCCACAGCGCCTTGGTGCCCTCGTAGAACACCAGGTTCCCCTCCGCCTGCTGGACGAGCTTGAACCGGCCGCCCTCCGAGGTCAGCGACTGCCCGGGCAGCAGCCACTCGCCGGGCCCGAGCCGGTCCTTCGCGGCTGCGGTGTGGGTGCCGGTGATGGCGCCGGTGATGGTGGCCGCGCCCGGCTGCGTCAGGGCGACGGCGGCCACCGGGCCCGCCAGGAGCGAGCCGGCCAGCACGGCGATCGCGGCCTTCTTCGTGATCAACTTGGGTCTCTTCCTGTGTAGGCGTGGATCGTGAGTGAAAGACCCTGGCAGAGCCCGTTGGCGTTCTGTTGGTGCGAGTACGCCGCCGCCGTCTTTAGCGGGGTTTTAGCGGTTCCGGGCATCCTGGGACAGATGGATCACTTGGAGTACTGCCTGCTCGGGTCCATCGACGCCTGTGTCGGGGGACGCCGCCTGGAGATCGGGCCGCGTAAGCGTCGTTACGTACTGGCCGCGCTGCTGCTGGACCTGAACCGTCCGGTCCCGGTGGAGCGGCTGGTCGACGCCGTATGGGAGGGAACTCCCCCGGACAGCGCGCGGATGACCGTGCAGGGACACGTCTACCGGCTGCGCCGGACGTTGCCGGGCGTGCGCCTGGAACGGGACGCCTCGGGGTACGTGCTGCGTGCCGACCCCGAGCGCGTCGACGCGCTGCGCTTTCGCCGCCTGGCCGCCGAGGCGGCGGGCCTCGGCGACGAGGCCGGGGCCGATCTGCTGGACAAGGCGCTGGCTCTGTGGCGCGGCCCGGCGCTGGGTGGCTCGGGGGGCGGCAAGGCGCTGGAGGTGGCGGCGGTCGAGCTGGACGAGGCGCGGCTGGCCGCCGTCGAGGAGCTGGCCCGCAGGCGGCTCAGGACTGGTCGGCCGGAGCTCGCGGTGGCGCCGCTGCGCGCGAGCGTGACGGCCGATCCGCAGCGGGAACGGCTGGTGTCGCTGCTGATGACGGCCTTCTACCGGCTCGGGAGGCAGGCCGAGGCCCTCGAGCTGTACGAACGCACCCGCCGGCTGCTGGCCGACCAGCTCGGCGTGGATCCCGGAGCGGAGCTTCAGGCCACGTTCGCGACCCTGCTGGCCGGCCCACCCTGACCCGGGTCAGGCCTAGTGCGGAGCTGCGGGGCCGCCCCGCCCGTGAGCCGGGTCAGGCCTGGCGCAGAGCCGCGGGCCATCGCCGGTCGCCGGTGAGGCGGGTCAGGCCTCGTCGAGCACCGCCAGGGCTGCGGCCTCGTCGAGGCGGTGGCCGAACTCCCGGTGCACCTCCAGAGCCCGCCTGGCGCAGTCGCGCCCCTCGCCCGCCGAGCCATCCCGTACGTGGAGCCGGGCGAGCAGCGTGAGCGCCTGGCCTTCGAGCAGCCGCAGCCCGTACCGCACGGCCGCCTCGCGCGCCTGCCCGGCCACGGTGGCGGCCTCGTCCCACCGGCCGCCGTCCACCAGCACCTCGGCCAGCCACACCCGGGCCCGGGACTCCAGGTAGGGGTAGGTGCGGTCCCGGTAGACGGCCAGCACCTCGTTGAGCATGCCGACGCGCTCGCCGAGGTCGAGCGACTCGTCCACGCGGGCGAGCGTGCTGCGCGCCTCCTCGTGCTCGTGGGCCGGCGGGCGCGCCCGGGTTATGTCCACGGCCCGCCGCGCCAGTTCGGCGGCACGGGCGCCGTCGCCGCGCAGGTGGTGCGCGAAGGCCACGCTGGACAGCGTCGCGGCGAGCTGGAGGTCCTTGGCGACGGCCAGCGCCCGCTCGAAGTCCTCGACAGCCGGCGCGAGCTCGCCCAGCGCCACGCGGATGTCGCCGAGGATGGTGTACGCCCTGGCCTGCCAGGGCGGCTGCCCGCCGAGCTCCTCCCTGATCCGGACGGCCCGGAGCTGCCGGTCCAGCGCCTCGCGGGGACGCCCGGCCCACAGGAGCTTGATGGCGTAGTTCTCCAGGGTCACGGCCAGCTTCGTGGACGGCTCGAACTTCTCCCACAGCCGGATGATCCGCTCCTGGCTCTCCAGGCTCTGCTGGAGATCCCCGAGGCTGGAGCGTGCCACCGCGAGGTTGGTCAGCGTGAGCAGCGTGCCGGTACCCCAGCCGACCTCCTCATAGAGGTCGGAGGCGATCTCGTAGTGCCGGACGGCCGGCCGCGGCTCGTTCAGCGCGAACATGGCGTTGGCCAGCGTGTGGTGCATGCTGGCCTGGCCGGCGCGGTCGTCCGCCCGCTCGGCGGCGGCCAGGCCGCGGCGGGCCGCGGTGATGATCACGTCGGGCTGGTAGGCGCCGTACATGAAGGCGCGCAGGGTCTCGGCCAGCCGCCAGAGCAGCCTGCCGCGGGCGTGGTCGATCACGGTGAGCAGGTTGTGCTGCTCGGCCTGGAACCAGGCGCGCGCCGCGTCGGCGTCGGCGAACTCCTCCGCGTCGCGCGGCGGGTCCTCGCCCGTCAGCGGGAGCAGCTCGATGGAGGGCGCCAGCAGCGGCGCGACGGCCCGCGCGGTGTGCAGGTAGTACGCGTGCAACGGGGCCGGGTCGTCGGCGGCGTCCGTGCAGTGTTCGCGGGCGTAGAGGCGGACCAGGTCGTGCAGGCGGTAGCGGCCCGGCGCGTGCTCCTCGACCAGGTGGGCCGAGGCGAGCCTGGCCAGGAGCCGCTTGGCCGTGCCGGGGTCCGTACCGGCGAGCCTGGCGGCCGAACTCGCGGTGAAGTCGCAGCCGGGGACCAGCCCGAACCGCCGGAACAGCACCTGGGCGTCCGGCGTCAGCGCCGCGTACGAGCCGGCGAAGGCCGTGGCCACGGTCGCCTGCGCGTCGCCTTCGACGGCCAGCGTGTTCAGGCGGTCGTCGAGGAGCTCCGCGAGGTATTCGCGCAGGCCGGCCCGGCCGATGAGGTTCGCACCCGCGATGGCCAGCGCCAGCGGCAGGTGGCCGCAGAGCTCGGCCAGCTCGGTGGCCGCCGCCGGGTCGGCCTGGATCAGGTCCGGGCCGACGAGGTCGGCCAGCAGGTCGCGGGACTCGCCAGGGGTGAGCGTGCCCAGCCGTACGGTCTGCGCGCCCTGCAGGGCCAGGCCGCGCAGTGTGTCGCGGCTGGTGACGATGACCGCGCTGGAGGAGCCGCCGGGCAGCAGCGGGCGTACGTGCTCGGCGTGGGCGGCGTTGTCGAGGACGACCAGCACGCGCCTGGTGGCCGTCGTCGAGCGGTAGAGGTCGAGCTGCTCGGCGGCGCCGCTGGGGGCGGGCACGCCGAGGGCTCCGAGCAGGCGGGGCAGCACCCGCTCGGGCGGCAGCGGCTCGCCCTGGCCATAGCCGTTGAGGTCGACGTGAAGCCGGCCGTCGGGGTACTCGGCGGCCACCTGGTGGCCGACGTGCACGGCCAGCGCCGACTTCCCGATGCCGGCCGCGCCGGTCACCACGGCCACGCGGCCGCCGTGCAGCAGATGCCTCAGGCGCTCGGCCTCGGCCTGCCTGCCGACGAAGCAGGGGACGTCCCTGGGGAGCTGGCGCGGCACCACGGGCCGGTGGCCCTCGACGATGCGCTGGTGCAGGTCCCGCAGCCGCGGCCCGGGATCGACGCCCAGCTCGCCCGCCAGCAGCCGCTGCACGTCGTGGAACAGCTCCAGCGCCTCCGCCGGCCGCCCGTCGTGCCACAGCGCTGTCATGGCCAGCGCGTGCGGCGTCTCCCTGAGCGGCTCCTCGTCCCTGAGCTCCTGCAGCAGCGCGGGCACCTCGCGGTGCCGGCCCAGCTCGATCAGCGCGGCGGCGTGCTCCTCCAGCAGGTCCCACCGCTCGCGCAGCAGCGGGCGGCGCACCCGCCGCTCGACCCAGTCGGTGCCGAGCCCTTGCAGCGGCTGCCCGCGCCACAGCCCCAGCGCCCGCTCCCACGCGCCGGCGGCGTCCCGCGGCTGTGCTGCTCGCCCCTGCGCGGCGAGCGTGCGGAATCGCCCGAGATCGACCTCTTCCTCCGGTACGGCGAGCGCGTAGCCCGCCGTGGTGCTCGCGATGCGCCCGCCCAGGGTCTTGCGCAGCTGCGACACCTTGAGCTGGACGATGGTCCTGGCGGTCTTGGGCGGGTCGCGCTCCCACAGCGCCTCGATCAGCCGGTCCACCGGCACGTACGCGCCGAGGTGCGCGGCGAGCAGGCCGAGCACGCACTGCTGCTGCGCTCCGTCGATCGGGATCTCGACGTCGCCGTCGTAGACCTCGACCGGGCCCAGCACGCGGATGTCCATCGGGCCCGAGCATAACGGCGGTCCGGCCGCTCCCGGTCAGGACGGGGGAGCGGCGTGCGCGTGGATCCGAGCCGGAAGCCTTGCACTCCTTTGGGCTTTCGACCGGGCGGTTCGCGGTACGAGTGCATCAGCGTCCGACCGGCCGGATCGCGGTCTGCCCTTCTTCCGCGATCCGGCCGGGCGGCCTCTCTCGCTTCACTTCTGGGGGGAAATCATGATGGACGAGTCAGAGTTTTCCGAACCGCTCACGCGAGACCTGTGCGGCACCATGCCCGTGCACCGCCGGCTGCTCAACGAGAGCATGTCCTACCGCGCGCGGCGGGCGTCCATCGAGAACCAGGCCACGCAGTACAGGCTCGGCACCCGCATGGTCAGCCGCGTCGGCGTGATCAGCATCCCCGTCGTCGTGCACGTCGTCCACAACCCGGCCCGCCCCGAGCAGAACATCGGCGCCGACCAGATCCACAGCCAGATCGAGATCCTCAACCAGGACTTCCGGGCCGCCAATCCCGACGTGACGAAGGTGCCGCCCGTCTGGAGGTCGCTGGTGGCGGACACGATGGTCGAGTTCCACCTCGCGAGCCGCGGCCCGAACGGGGAGCCGACGGACGGGATCGTCCGCGTGGAGACCCATCGGATGGGCTTCACCTTCGACGACCTGGTGAAGTCGAGCGCCGGCGGCGGCGCCGCCCCGTGGCCCAGCGACCAGTACCTCAACATCTGGGTGTGCCAGCTGACGGGCGGGTTGCTCGGCTACGCGCAGTTCCCCGGCGGGCCGCCGGACACGGACGGCGTCGTCATCCGCCACTCCGCGTTCGGCAGCACGGGCACCGCCGCGCCGCCGTTCCACCTGGGCCGGACCACGACGCACGAGGTCGGCCACTGGCTGAACCTCTTCCACATCTGGGGCGACGACGGCGAGGGATGCAGCGGCGACGACAAGGTGGCCGACACCCCGAACCAGGCCGGCAACAACACCGGAATACCGACATTTCCCCATATTTCGTGCAACAACGGTCCCAATGGCGACATGTTCGTGAACTACATGGACTACACCGACGACGCCGGCATGATGATGTTCACCAGCGGTCAGTCGACGCGGATGAACGCCTGCCTGGAGGGCCCGCGGGCGTCCTTCCTGGTCCCGCAGCTGGCCGCGCGCGCCGAGGAGCGGATCCCCGCGGGCGTCGCCTCCCCCGCCGAGACGCGGCTCACCGGCAACGGTTCGCAGCGCGACCTGGAGCAGCTGCTCCAGGAGGTGCTGAAGGACACCCGCGCGGCGCTGAACGTGGTGGCCGGGAACCGCCAGGTCCGATGAGCATCATCATGATGAACGAGGAAGCGCCGGACGTCGTCGGAGCCTGGACGCACTCCTACGAGGAGGACACCGACGCGATGGCGGTGTACCGGCCGGACGATTTCGCGTTCCGGCCTTCGCGGCGGCCCCGGCGCGGGATGGAGTTCCACTCCGACGGCACCTTCGTCGAGTGGCTTCCCGGGCCGGACGACCGGCCCAGGAAGATCGTCGGCCACTGGGAGCGCCAGGGAGCCGACCGGATCCGGATCACCTTTCCCGGGGGCCCGGGACAGCCGTTCGTCCTGACCGTCGTGTCCCGCGAGAACGACCAGCTGGCCTTCGCGAAATGAGCCGCCGGAGATCGCGCGCATGAACGTGGCCGCCGCGGCGGAGGTCTGAAAACCCATGGCACACCGCGTCAAGGTCGAGGGCGACCGGTTCCACGGCCGCGTGCCCGAGGGCGCCGAGTACGTCGGGCGCGAGTTCCCCGGTCACCGGCGCAGCCCGTTCGCCAACCCGCACAGCCTGTCGGAGAAGGGCTGCCGGGTCTGCGGCGGCCGGGTCCACCAGCGGTCCCAGGTGATCGAGCTCTACCTGGCCCACCTCCGCGAGCACCCCGAGCTCGTCGAGCGGGCCCGCCGCGAGCTACGCGGCAAGGACCTGGCCTGCTGGTGCGACCCTGATCAGGAGTGCCACGCGGACGCGCTGCTGGCCGTCGTGGCCGGCGCGGAGCCGTAGCTCACGGACGTTCGACGCCCACGGTGATCTCGTTGCCGAGCCGGCGCTCCATCAGCAGCTCCAGGTCGTCGCCGCTCCAGAACTTCCCCGGGTCGTACCAGTTGGGCCGGCGACCGCCGGGCAGCAGGCCCATCTCCTCGTACGTGACCGCCACCACCTCGGCGCAGTACGCGCTCTCCAGCGTCTCCTGGCGGCGGCGCCGTCGCGGCAGCCGTCCCCTGGCCCAGCGGGCGGCCAGGCGGGCGGTGGAGGGGAACGGGGTGCCGTCGAGCCGGGCCACCGTGCGCAGGGCCGCGTCCTCCATCTCGGGCGTCGCCTCCGGCTCGAGCTGGCGCAGCCAGGGCCGCTGGCCGTAGCGGCCGACCCACGTGGTCACCGCGTCGCGCAGGTCGTGCAGCTGCACCCCGCGCTGGTGCGTGCCCGACCACAGGTCGATCAGCGACTTGCCCAGCTCGGCGTGCCACATCATCGGCGGCAGGTCCTCGACCACGATCGCCATGCCCACGTGGTTGACCGGGCTGTTGGTCATCGTCTGGATGGCGCGGTCGGGGACCGAGCGCCCGCGGAAAATCCACAGATCGCCGGTCCTCGTCACCCTTACGGCCTCGTCGAGAGTCAGCACACCGTTAGCCTAGGCACATGCGCTGGTGGAAGATGCTCGGTCTGGCGGGAATCATGGGCGTGGCGGCCACGGGAGTGGTGATCGCGCGCGCCGAGCGCCGCCGCCGGGCCTACACGCCCGAGGAGATCAAGGCCCGGCTGCGCGAAAGGATCGTCGAGGGAGCGCCTCACGAAGTGAGGCCATGAACACAGCAATCAGCCCGAGGGGCGTAGGTCGTAGACGAAGACCACGTCCGGGTAGGCCGGGTTGTCGTTGTAGCCCTGCACCGCGCCCTGGTAGGCCCGCTGGTAGTTGACCACCCATGGCATCGCCGCGGCCGCCCGCTGGTCGAGCACCCGCTTCGTGGCCTGCTCGTACACCCGCTGCGCCGCCGGCCGGTCTGTCACGGTCAGCTCAGGCACGGTGTCGAGCAGCGCGTCCAGGCCCTGGTCGCGCAGGTAGGCCAGGTTGAACACGGGCGGGTTCCCGCTGTGGAAGACGTTGCCGAAGTAGGAGTAGCCGTCGGCGTAGTCGGGCCACCAGTACATGACGAAGATGTCCTGGCCGCGCTTCTTGCCCTGCTCCCACTGGGCGTTCCAGGGCATCGCCCGGGCGTCGATCGTCACGTTGAGCGATTTGAGGGCGGCGGTGAGCTTCGTGGCGAGCAGGTGCCAGTCGGTGTCACCCTCCCCGTACGTCAGCCGCAGCCGGAGCGGCCGGCCGCCGGGGCCGAACCCCGCCCTGTTCAGCAGCTGAGCCGCGCCCGCCAGGTCCTGCCGGGGGACGCGGCCCGGCACGTACCCCATGAGCCCTTCGGGGATGATGCCGCTGGCCGGTGAAACCGCGCCCTTCAGGTCCTTGACCAGGCCCTGGTAGTCGACGGCCTTCTGCACCGCGCGGCGCACGCGTATGTCCTTCATGGGGCCGTTCGCGGTGTTGAACAGCAGCATCGCCGTCTGGAACGAGGCCCGCTCGGAGGTGCGCACGCCCGGCGCGGTCGAGGCGGCGGCGAACAGGCGCGGGTTCAGCCGCGCCACGAAGCTCACCTCGCCGCGCTGCAGCATTCGCCACGCCCTGTCGGGATCGGGCACGACGCGGAACTTCACCGTGTTGTAGTGCGGCCGGCCCCACCCTCCCCAGTACTTGTCGTACGCGCTGAGCGTGAGCTCGTCCTCCTTGCCCTTCTGCCACTTCGTCACCGTGTACGGCCCCGAGCCCGCGTCCCTGCCCGACGCGAAGAACTTCCCGAGGTCGGGCGCCGCCTGCGTGTCGTAGATGTAGGCCGCGTACGTGGAGGAGGCCACCAGGTCCAGCGGGACCGGGTACTTCAGCGCGAACGTCACCGTCGTGGGCCCGTCGATCCTGATGGACGAGACGGCGTCCCAGATGTAGGAGGCGCCCGCCTTGGCGCTCATGGTGCGCTCGACCGACGACTTGACCGCCGCGGCGTCCAGGGGCCTGCCGGTGTGGAAGGTCACCCCGGGGCGGAGGTTGAACGTCCACGTCCGGCCGTCGGGCGACGAGCGCCACGACGTGGCCAGCCTGGGGCTGGACTTCTTGGTGACCGGGTTCCAGAAGGTGAGCGTCTCGTAGATGTTCTGGAGGGCGACGATCTCGTTGGAGTAGGACTTGGAGGGGTCCCACTCGGTGACGATGTCCAGGTTCTCGACGTAGACGAACGGGGACTGCCCGGACGGCGCCTGCGGGGGCTCCGGAGGCGGCGAGCAGGCCGCGAGGAGTAAGAGCGCGGCGGCCGCTGCGAGACGACGGCGCAACGCATCTCCCTCTGTCGGCGATGTACTCGGGAAACCTACTCCAAGATCGATGGATCAAGGCCCAGGTGTCCAAAAGTCCCGAAAAATTGGGCATTTTGATGATCCAATTGCTATTCTCTGGGCTTGTCCCGTCCGGGGTTGCCAGCAGGGGACCGACCGGAATGAGGTGTCATGGGTCGTAGCCGAACGATCCGCATGAAGATCATCGGACTACTACTCGTGCCACTGGCCTCCATGGTGGTCTTGTGGGGGGTCATTACCGCCGTCACCGCCACCGAGAGCTTGGAGCTGCGTCAATACAAGACACTCTGGACGAACCTCCGTCTTCCCGCGTACAAACTGATCAGCGAGATCCAGCGTGAACGTCTAGTCTCGGCCAGGCTCCTGCGCAACTCGGGGGAGAAGTCCGCCGTCGCCGCGCAGCGCACCCGCACCGATGCCGCCAGTGACGCGTTCAGGCAGCTCTCCAGCACATCCAAGGACCGATCGGAAGAGATCCGCACACAGGTGGACGCGGTGTACACGCAACTCGACAGGCTCGATGCGATCCGAGGCGAGATCGACACGGGCCTGTCCGACCGTCTGCACACCGTCGAGGCCTACAGCGCGATCAACGACACGCTCTTCGGCCTGCACAAGCGGGTCGCGCTGATCGACGACATCCCGATCTACGAGCAGTCGCGCATCGTCATCGACCTCGGGTACGCCAAGGAGCTGCTGACCAGGGAACAGGCCGTCGCGTTCGGGCCGACCCAGCCCGCCGAGCGCCGGCTGTTCACGGAACTCGTCGGCAACCGGCGCTTCCTGGTCGACCAGTCGCTCAACGAGCTCGACCCGAGCCTGCGCGACCAGCAGGTGGCGCTGATCACCTCCCCCGCCTACCAACGGCTGCGGATCATGGAGGACCAGATCATCGCCGGGAAGGCGCCGCGGAGCTGGCTCACCCTCACAGAGGGGCTGTCCAAGTCGTTCCAGGAAGCGCTGATGCGGGCCAGCGCGGTGCTGAACACGCGGACCGAGCCGATCGCCGACCAGGTGCTGTCCCGGGCGCTCCTGCTGGCGGGCGCGACGCTGGGGCTGGTGGTCGTGTCGATCGCGTTCTCGCTGCGCATGGGCAACCGGCTGTCGAAGGAGCTGGGCGCGCTCCGGCTGGCCGCGCTGGAGGTGGCCCAGGAACGGCTCCCCCACGTGGTCGCCAAGCTCCGCAAGGGCGAGAAGGTCGAGATGCCGGAGCTGTCCGTGGCGAGCACCACGGTCGAGATCGACGACGTGGGCCAGGCGTTCTCCACCGTCCAGCAGACGGCCGTCGAGGCCGCGGTCGGCCAGGCGCAGCTCAGCGAGGGCGTCGGGCACGTGTTCCGCAACCTGGCCAGGCGCAGCCAGACCCTGCTGCACCGCCAGCGCATCCAGCTGCAGGACATGCAGCACCGGGCCACCGACCCCGACGCGCTGGACGACCTGTTCAAGCTCGACCACCTGACCACCCGCATGCGCCGCCACGCCGAGGGCCTGATCATCCTGTCGGGCGCCACCCCCGGCCGCGGCTGGAGCCGGCCGGTGCCGCTGCTCGACGTGGCCCGCGGCGCGTCGGCCGAGGTGGAGGACTACCAGCGGGTCACCGTCGAGCCGATGTCCGGCCAGCGCCTGGCCGGACCCGTGGTCGGCGACGTGATCCACCTGATCGCCGAGCTCATCGAGAACGCCACCGTCTACTCGCCGAAGCACACTCCGGTCATCGTGCGCGGCGAGGTGGCGGCCCGCGGCTTCACCTTCGAGGTCGAGGACCGCGGGCTCGGGATGAGCGCAGAGGAGCTGGCCGAACTCAACGAGCGGCTGGCCAGCCCACCGGAGTTCGACCTGGCCGACAGCGACCGGCTCGGCCTTTTCGTCGTCTCCCGCCTGGCCGCCAGGCACGACATCCGCGTGACGTTACGCGGTTCACCATATGGAGGGACCACCGCGATCGTGTTGATCCCGGAAGAGCACGTGGCAGAGCCCGAACCGGAGGCCCACGTGAAGGAACCCGCTCGACCCATGCGGGTGGTGCGAAGTGAGTGACGAACGCTGGCTGGACGAGGACGCCGGTCCTATCGTCCCGGCCTACCTACTGACCCGGGGCCGTACGGTCCCCGCGAGCGAGGCCATCGACCTCATCGCGGTGATCATCACGGCCGGTGGCCTGGCGCCGCCGATGGGCCTGGGCCCCGAGCATCTGATCATCATGCAGAAGTGCACCAAACCGACCCGGCTCGTGGACGTCGCGGCCGAGCTGAACCTGCCCATCGGCGTGGTACGGGTGCTGGTCGGTGACCTGCACGCGCAGCAGCTCGTGCAGGTCGAGCACCCGCCCCCCGCGCCCGACGCGAAGGTGCTGCTCGAGGTGATCAGCGGCCTGAAGGCGCTGTGACCGTCGCGCGGTTGAGCCGCCCGTACACGGCCGCGAAGAGCGCGGCCGTGGCCCCGGCCACGGCTGCCGTCCCGAAGACCCACTGGTAGCCGCCCACGCCCGGCTGGGCGGCCAGGATGGCGGCGATGGCCGCGCCGGCCGTGCTGCCGCCGACGATGCGTACGAGCGCGTTCACGCCTGCCGCGAGGGCCGTCTTGCCCGGGTCCACGTGCTCCACGGCCATGGTGCCCAGCGCCGCGTAGCCGACGCCGAGGCCGATGCCCATCAGTGAGGTCGCCACGTACAGGTGGGCCGGGCTGGTGTGCGCGACCACGAGCCACAGCCCCGCCAGGCCCGTGACCGCCGACCCCGCCGCCACCATGGACGAGGCCTGGAAGCGGCGCATGATCCGGCCCGCGAACAGCGAGATGACCAGCATGAAGATCGTGCTCGGCAGCAGGAAGAAGCCCACCTGGAGGGTGGAGGCGCCGAAACCGTAACCGGTCTCCGTCGGCACCTGGGCGAAGCTGGACGTACCCGTCATGAGGGTGAAGAACGAGAACCCGAGCAGCATCGAGGCCACCGTCGCGCCGACCGTGCCCCGGTGGACCAGCATCGCCATCTCCACCAGCGGCTCGGCCACCCGGCGCTCGACCGCGACCCAGACCGCCGCCAGCGCCGCCGCGGCGGCGAACAGGCCGAGCACGCCCGGCGAGGTCCAGCCCCACGAGCCGCCCTCGCTGATGCCCAGCAGGAGCGCGACCAGCCAGGCGGCCAGCAGCGCCGCGCCGGCCAGGTCGGGACGGCCCTTGGGACCCGCCGGGGCGCTGTCCTTCACGAGCAGGGCCACGATCGCGACGGCCCCCAGCGAGATGCCGGCCGTGATCCAGAAGACCAGGTGGAAGTCACCGGACGCGAGCCCGGCCAGGATCATCCCGCCGCCGCTCCCGAACCCCATCGTCGCGCTGATCACCCCGATGCCGGTGGCCAGCTGCTCCCTGGGCAGCACGTCGCGCGCCACCCCGATCGACAACGGCACCAGCGCGGCCACGGCTCCCTGGAGCACCCTCGCCACCATCAACCAGGTCAGCGAGGGCGCCAGCGCGGCCATGATCGAGCCGACCACCAGGAGGCCCAGGGCGCCGAGGATCATGGGGCGCCTGCCGTACATGTCGCCGAAGCGCGACAACAGCGGCGTGGCCACCGCCGCGACCAGGAGGCTCAGCGTGAGCGTCCAGGTCACGGACGAGAGCGGGGCGTTCAGCTCCCGCTGCAGCACGGGAAGCAACGGGACCACGGCGGTGTTCTGAAGTGCGGCGATGGAGGCCGCGAAGGCCAGCGCGACCACCCCGGGCCACGGACTTCTGGTGGACGTCGTACGTGCCGCGGACGCGACGACTGTCGCCATGTCGGCTCCTTTAGCTAAGTTAGGTAAGTAACAGGGCAAGATAATACATACGTAAGTTAGGTAAGCAAATCGGTTATGGACGAAGATCTCAACAGGACGGTGTCGGCGTTCCGCTCAGTGGTGGACGCGCTGAACCGCGCCAAGACGCACGAGCGCCTGACCGAGGCCGCCGGCGTCCGGCTCGACCGGCCCGACGTGAAGATCCTCGTCCACCTGCTGGACGCGCCCGAGCCGCGCAGGATCGGCGCGATCGCCGAGGCACTGCAGGTGGAGAGCCCTCACGTGACGAGGCACGTCGCCTCGCTGGAGCAGCGCGAGCTGGTCGAGCGGGTACGCGACCCCGACGACGGCAGGGCCTGGCGCATCGCGCTGACCGAGGAGGGGGCCGAGGTGGCGAGCAAGTGCCGCCGGGTGACCATCGAGTGGTTCGACGGTGCGCTCACGGACTGGCCGGAGGAGGACCGGGCGGAGCTGTCCAGGCTGATGGACAAGCTCTCGGGCGACCTCTGCGCCTACCTCAAGGGCCTCGCTAACTGAGCAGCACGTCCTCGGCGCGGTGGCAGGCGACCTGGCGGCCGCCCAGGTCCCTGAGCGCGGGCGGCCGCTCGCACTCCGGCGCGGCCAGCGGGCAGCGGAGCCGGAACGGGCAGCCGGTCGGGGCGGGCACGGCTTCCGTCCTGCCCTTGGCCACGGGCGGGGCGCCGCCCAGCTTCGGCACGGCGTCGCGCAGGGCCCGCGTGTAGGGGTGGGCCGGCTTCGCGAGGAGTTCGGCCGTCGGCCCCGACTCGACGACGCGGCCCGCGAAGAGCACGTGCGCGGTGCGGCACAGCCGGTCCACGACGGCGAGGTTGTGGGTGATGAGCAGGCGCTCGGTGTCGAGGGAGGCCAGCAGGTCGAGGATCCTGGCCTGGACGGTGACGTCGAGCGCGCTGGTGGGCTCGTCCAGGATGAGCAGGCGGGGGTCCACCGCCAGGGCTCTGGCGATCACCACGCGCTGGCGCTGGCCGCCGGAGAGCTGGTGAGGGCGGCGGGTGGCCAGGTCGGGGTCCAGGCCGACCTGTTCGAGGAGGTCCTTGACCCGGCCTCGCGCGGCGCGCGGCAGGGCCTCGGCAACGGAGGCGCCGATGCGCATCCTGGGGTCGAGGGCCTCGGCCTGGAACACGGGCTGGACGTCTTTCCGGAACTTCCGCATGTCCGCTTTTTTCAGCGTTTGGTCGCCGTACCAGATATTTCCGGACATGGGGGTGAGGAGGCCCAGGAACGCGCGCGCCAGGGTCGTCTTGCCCGAGCCGCTCTCCCCGATCAGCCCCACGCCGCCCTCGGTGATGTCCAGGGTCACGTCGTGCACGACCGGGGTGCGGCCGTAGCCGAGCGTCACGCGCTCGGCCCTGAGCATGGTCACGGCAGCGCCTCCAGCAGCTCGCGCGTGTACGGATGGGACGGCTCGGCCAGCACCCGCGCGGCCGGCCCCGACTCCACCACCGTGCCGTCCTTCATGACCAGCACCCGGTCGGCGATCGTCGAGACCAGGGCCAGGTCGTGGGAGACGAGCAGGAGCGCCAGCCCCCGCTCCTCCCGCAGCCTGCGCAGGACGCCGACCACCTCGGCCTGCACGGTCACGTCCAGCGCGCTCGTGGGCTCGTCGGCGAGGATCACCTCGGCGCCCAGGGCGATGGCCAGCGCGATGGCGAAGCGCTGGGCCTGGCCGCCGGAGATCTCGTGGGGGTAGCGGCGCAGGATCTCGCGGTCGAGCATGACCGCTTCCACGGCCTCCCCCATGATCTCCTCCAGCCGTCCCTTCCCGGCTGCGGGTTGTGGAGGGGTGCCGTCCTTCGGGCGGGGGCGTGGGCCCGCGGGCTTGCCGACGCCGTGGAGCTTGAGGGCGCGGCGCATCAGGACGCCGAGGCGGGTGGCCGGGCTGAGGGCCGCCTGCGGCGACTGCATCACGAGTGCCACCCTGGCGCCCCGGATCTCGCGGAGCCTGCGGGGTGACGCCGTGAGCACGTCGACGCCGCACACCCGTACATGACCTGAAATTTCGGCATCTGGGGTGAGGCCCAGCAGCGACATCAGCGTGGTCGACTTGCCCGAGCCGCTCTCCCCCACGATCGCGACGCACTCGCCCTCGCGCACGTCCAGCTCCGGCACGTCGGCCACGACGCGCCCGCCGTAGCGCACCCGGAGGTCGCGCACCTCGATCATCTGACCGCCCTTCGCGGGTCCAGCGCGTTGCGCAGCCCTTCGCCCAGGACGTTGAACGCGAACGCCGTCACCAGGATCGCCAGGCCGGGGAACGTGACCACCCACCAGTTCGTGGTGAAGAGCGTCTGCCCCTGCTGCACCATGAGCCCCCACTCCGCCGTCGGCTCCTGCGCTCCCAGCCCCAGGTACGACAGCGCCGCCGAGGTCAGGATCACGCCGCCCGCGTCGAGCGAGAGCTGGACCAGGACGGGCGTGAGCGAGTTCGGGAGGACGTGCCTGAGGATGATCAGCGGCGCGGGCACGCCGAGGCACCGGGCGGCGTCCACGTAGCTGCGGGTGGCGATCGAGGCCGCCACGGAGGCCGCCAGCCGGGTGTACCAGGGCCACCAGGTCACGGCGATGGCCAGGATGACCGTGTTCACGCTGGGCTGGAGCACCACGGCCAGGGCCAGGGAGAGCAGCAGCGCGGGGAAGGCCAGGAAGATGTCCGTGATCCGCATGATCACGTCCCTGATCCAGCCGCCCGCGTACCCGGCGACCACGCCGAGCGTGACCCCGATCACCGCCGACACGACCAGCACGGCCACGGCGATGAAAAGGGAGGTGCGGCCGCCGTACAGGACTCTGGTGAGCACGTCGCGGCCGACCTGGTCGGTGCCGAACCAGTGCGCGGCGCTCGGCGGCTGCAGGTTCTCCAGCGGCTTGACCTGGTCCACCGGGTACGGCGCGAGCCACGGCGCCAGGATCGCGGCCAGGACGACCAGCACGATGAGCACCGCCCCGAACGCGGCGAACCGGTCGGGGATCCTGGGCAGGAAGGTGCGCCGCAGCGGCGCCTCGACGCTCGTCATCGGGCCCTCGCTCGCGGGTCGACGAAGCCCTGGAGGATGTCCACGACCAGGTTGGCCAGCACGTACACCAGGGCCACCAGGAGCGTGACCCCCGCGATGGCCGGGGTGTCCAGCGACTTGATCGACTCGGCGGCGTAGCGGCCCAGCCCGGGCCAGTTGAAGACCGCCTCGACGAGGAAGCCGTTGACGATCGCGTACGCGAAGACCAGGGCGATCAGCGACAGAACCGGGTTCAGGGCGGGCCTGAGGGCGAACCTGGTCAGGATGGACGTCTCGCCGAAGCCGAGCGCGCGCTCCAGCTTGGTGTGGTCCTGGCCGGACTCCTCGATGAGCGCCGCCCTGGTCATCTGGGCGATCACGCCCGTGGGGTAGGCGGCCACGACCAGCGCGGGCAGCACCAGGTGCTGGAGCGTGCTGGTGAAGATGGGCCAGTTGCCGGTGATGAGGGCGTCGACGATCGTGATGTTCGTCCAGAGGGTGAGCGGGCTGGTGGTGTCGAGCGAGGAGTCGTACTCGCCCGCGATCGGGAACCAGCCGAGGTTGCTGGCGAAGACCGTCTGGAGGGCCAGGGCCAGCCAGAAGACGGGGACGGAGACGGCCAGCATGCTGCCGACCCGAACCCCCAGATCCGGAAATTTCGCCTTATAGCGGGCGGCGAGCACTCCGACCGGAATGCCCACGACGACCGCGATGAGCAGGGCCGTGCCGACCAGCTCCAGCGAGGCGGGGAACGCCACGTAGAGGTCGTCGAGCACCGGTTGCCGGGTGCGCAGGCTGACGCCCCAGTCGCCGGTGAGCAGGTCGCGCACGTAGTTGAGGAGCTGCACGGGGATCGGGTCGTCGAGCCCGAACCGCGTGCGCGCCGCCGCGAGCTCCTCGGGCGTGGCCTTCGGCCCGGCGAACGCGACCGCCGGATCCCCCGGCACCAGCCGCATCACGACGAACGTGAGCACGACCACGCCGGACACGACCAGGAGGGCCTGGCCGAGCCGGCGGGTCAGATAACGCGACATCGTCAGCTTGCGCGCTTCTTGAGGTCGTAGAAGAAGACCACGTTCGGATAGGCGGGGTTGTCCACGTATCCCTCGACGTCGGACGTCAGCGCGCGCTGGTAGGTCTGCACGTACGGCACGGCCACCGCCGCCTGGACCTGGATGATCTTCTTCTGCAGGTCCTTGTACGCCTGGTCGGCCTTGAGCTGGTCAGTGGCCGTGAGCTGCGGCAGCGCGTCGATCTCCGTGTCGATGGCGGAGTCCTTCAGGTACGACAGGTTGAACTGCGGCTTGTCGGCGCTCTTGAACACGTTGACGTACCAGGAGTAGGCGTCCGGATAGTCCGGGTACCAGTACATGACGAAGATGTCCTGGCCCTGCTTCTTGCCCAGGTCCCACTGCGCGCTCCAGGTCATGGGCTTGGCCTGCAGCGTCACGTTCATGCCCTTCAGCGCCGAGCTGAGCAGCGTGACCAGCAGCTTCTGGTCGTCGTCGCCCTGCGCGTAGGTCATGGTGAGCTTGAGTTCGGGGTTGTCCGGGCCGTAGCCGGCCTCGGCGAGCAACGCCTGCGCCTTGGCGAGGTCCTGCTTGGGCTCCATGTCGTTGGCGTGGCCGAGCAGGCCCTGCGGCACCAGGCCGTTGGCCTTCTGGCCGGAGCCCTTCAGCGCCGCCACCAGGCCGTCGTAGTCGATCGCGTACTGCAGGGCCTGCCGGACCCTGACGTCCTTCGCGGGCCCGCTCGCGGTGTTGAACAGCACCAGCAGGTTCTGGAACGACGGCGAGGCGGAGGTCTGCACGTTCGGGGTCGTCCCGGCCTGCTGGAAGAGCTGCGGGTTCAGCCGCTGGACGAAATTGACCTCGCCCTTCTGCAGCAGCTGCCAGGCCGTGGTGATCTCGGGGGTGACGCGGTAGGCGACCTTCTTGTACTGCTCCGGCTTCCAGCCGCCCCAGTAGCCCTCGTACGCCTTCAGCGTGAGCTCGGTCTCCTTGCCCTTCTGCCAGGAGCCGATCGTGTACGGGCCGGTGCCGGCGTCCGACTTGCCGTCCTTGTCCACGGCGTTCACGTCGTAGATGTAGGCCGCGTAGCCGGAGGAGGCCACGAGGTCGAGCGGGGTGGCGTACTTGAGCGTGAACTTCAGCGTGGACGCGTCCACCGCGTCGATCGTCTTGACCGCGTCCCAGATGTAGGCGGCGCCGCCCTTCTTCTCGATCGTCCGCTCGATGGCCTTCTTGGCGGCCTCGGCGTCGAGCGCGGCGCCGGAGTGGAACTTGACGCCCTGCCGCAGCTTGAACGTCCACTCCTTGCCCTCGTTCGCCGAGGTCCACTCGGTGGCCAGGCGCGGCTCGGCCTTCTTCTCCTGGGAGTTGTACCTGGTCAGGCCCTCGTAGATGTTCTGCATGGCGACGATCTCGTTGGAGTACGAGGTCGCGGGGTCCCAGTCGGTGACCACGTCGAGGTTCGGCACGTACACGAACGTGCTGTCGTTGGCCTGCGCGGCCGGGGAGGCCGCCGGTTGGCTGCTGCCGCTGCTCTCGGCCGGCTTGGGGGTTCCGCCGGCCCCGCGCACCTGACCGCCCGCGCACGCGGATGCGGTCAAGGCCAGGACACCGGTGACCCCGGCGACGAGCAGACGCTTGTGCCAGCTCATGAAGGGGGGATCCTTTCGGTCTGTCACCGGGCGAGTGGTCCGGCTGCTTTGACGTGTACCCGCACGGCGGGCTCGGAGAGGTAGCTCAGCGGCACCTCGAGGAGGTCCACGATCTCTACGCCGGAGGGATCCGCCCCCGCCGCGACGGCTCGCGCCGCCGCCTCCTCTTTGGCCCTTTCGATCGCTTTTGACCGGCTATCTCCCGCAGGCAAGATCGTATCCACTCTGCCACTCGCGAGTGCGATGGCGGCGCCCACGGCGTTGGCCACTTCGGCGTGCTCGGGGCGGACGACCCGGCTCGCGCCGGGGATGGCGTCGGGCAGCAGGAAGGCCCCGCCACCCACCGCGACCAGGGGTCTGTCCGTTTTGCCGAGCGCCATCCGGTCCACCGCGTCGATGATCATCTCGTCCGCGATGGCCACCGCTCTTTGCAGGGTGTCTGCCATTCTTTCCGACATGTCACCCGAGTCGCGCGCCCGGACGGCGGCCTCGAGGCGCTCGCGCCAGCCGGACGCCTCGTCCGGGGTCCGGCCCGCCGCCACGGCCGCGTCGGTCATCGTCACCGTGGAGCCGCCGAACACGAGCGCCTCCTCGACGATCCGGTAACCCACCGAGTCGGGGCCGATGCCCGGATTGCGGACGACCGTGCCGCCGCCGAGCGCGATGGCCAGGATGTCGGGCATGCGGAAGTTGGTCAGCACCCCGCCGATCTCGACCGCCGCCGCCGACTCCCTCGGGAAGCCGCCCACCAGCACGCCGAGATCGGTGGAGGTGCCGCCGACGTCCACCACGATCGCGTCGGCGACCCCCGACAGGTACGCGGCGCCGCGCAGGGAGTTCGCCGGACCCGAGCCGATCGTGGAGACCGGCAGCCGGGCGGCGTGCTCCAGCGTCATGAGCGTGCCGTCGTTCTGCGCCAGGTACGGCTTCGCGCCCAGGCCCCGTTCGGCCAGCGCGGTGACCAGGGCCTCGGTCACGTGGGCGGCGACGCCGTACAGGGCGGCGTTGAGCACGGTGGCGTTCTCGCGCTCCAGCAGCCCGAGCGAGCCGATCTCGTGGCTCACCGAGACCGGCAGGCCGTACTCGGCCTTGATCAGCTCCTCGACGACGCGCTCGTGATCGCCGCTGGCCGGGCTGAACACGCCGGTGACCGCCACCGCGTCGGCCTCCAGGCCGTCCAGGAAGCGGCGTACGGCGTCGAGCCCCGGCGGGCCGATCTCGCGGCCGTCCACGTAGTGGCCGCCGGGCACGATCGCCTCCCCCGCCGAGACGGCCGCGCGCAGGTCGCCGGGCCAGCCGGACAGCGGCGGGACGGAGGTGGTGGCGGGCGCGCCGAGCCGCAGCACGGCGACGCGGCCGAGGTTGCGCCGCTCGAGGAGGGCGTTGGTCGCGTGCGTGGTGCCGAGCATGACCCGGCCGATCCGGTCCTGCTCATTCCCTAGCTCGGCGAGCACCGCGTCCAGGGCGGCCCGCAGCCCTTCCGTCACGTCGGGGGTGGTCGGCCGCTTGGCCTTGGCGATCACGCGGCCGTCGGCGTCGAGCACCACCGCGTCCGTGTTCGTGCCGCCGACGTCGATCCCCACCCGCAGGTCAGCCATGCGCCGTCAGCTCCTCGACGGGAACGTGGTCCAGGTCGTAACCGAACGCCCGCGGCCCGGCCGTCTCCAGACCCTTGGGGGTGCGCCAGAGCGGGTCGCACGGCCAGGCGAGCACCGTGACGCGCTGGCCGTACCTGAGCCCCTCGGTCTGGACGGCGGCGGCCGTCTCGGTGTCCACGACGGTGATGAGGTCGGGCACGATGGCCCGCACCCGGCCGTCCTCCAGGGCGACCAGGTTCTCGTTCTGCAACTCCAGGGTGAGGCGGCGGCCCCGGTCCTCGCCGGTGCCCTCGATCGTGGCCGTCCCCCGGACGAACCCGCCCGTGGTGCGCCGCTCCACGTCCGTCAGCTTGCCGGTGATCAGCCGGGCGGCGCCCAGACTCCCCTGGAGCGCGCCGAGCGGGTCCGCCGCGCCTTCCGTGGCCCTGCCGATCTCGATGGCGCGGGTCACCGTGCCCTCGATGACCGCGCCTCTGGCCCGTACGGTGGTGAGCACGTAGTCGGCCATCAGCGCGGACGAGCCCGCGGCCACGCAGACCGCCCTGGCCAGCCGTTCCGACCAGAGGCCGTCGACCGGGCGGATGGTCACCACGTTGCCGACGATGTCAGACATGATCACCAGGTCGGCCGGGAGCCCCGCCACGTACATCGACACCATCTGGACCTCGGGGAACGCCCGCCCCATGCCGTCGGCGTCGAGCAGTGGCAGGCCGAGCCGGGCGGCCCAGGCGACGGGCGCGACCCCGTTGGAGCCGCCGATCTCGGAGGACATGATCGCGCTCGGGGGACGGCCGAAGAGGCGTTCGATCTCCTCGGCGATGCGCTTGGGCTCGTCCGCGCTGTGGATCATCTCGTGGCTCACGGTCGGAGCCCCGATGCCCGACAGCGGCACGATCAACGCGTCGTCGTCCAGGTCGTCCAGGCCGATCAGCGGGACCTCGCCGTACTCGCGGACGGCCCCGATCGCCGCCAGCGATCCGGTACGCACGTCACCACCGCCCCCGGTGCCCAGGACGGCACACCCGCGGGCGAGCGCCGGAATATCGCTCTCGTCAATATTCATATGGCGACACAACCAAGCACACTTCATCTCATTTAGCCAGTCCAGGGCATGTGCTGGCGCCTGGGCCGCGGCCCTTGATACATCTGAGGTCGGAACGGGAGGGCACATGCGGATTTCGGTGGCCGCCGACAGCAAGGACGGGGTGGCCGAACGGGTCGTGTCGGAGCTGCGCAGGCGGGGACACGAGGTGGTCACCCACGGCGCGCTCAGCGAGGAGGAGCGCGACGACTGGGCATGGGCCTCCGAGCTGGCCGCCCGCGACGTGCGCGAGGGGCGGGCCGACCAGGCGGTGGTCTGCTGCTGGACCGGCACGGGCGCCTCGATCGCGGCGAACAAGGTGCCCGGGATCCGCGCGGCGCTGTGCGTGGACGCCTACACGGCCGACGGGGCCAGGAAGTGGAACGACGCCAACGTGCTGGCGCTCAGCCTGCGGCTCACGTCCGAGGTGGTGCTCGACGAGATCCTCGACGCCTGGCTGGCGGGGCGGGCCAGCGCCGAGTCCGCCGACGTGGCGAACATCTCCCACCTGGACGAGATCTGACTAATCTGTATAGGCATGCCGAACTTACACTGTACGCACTGCGGTGAGGAGGGGCTCGAGGCCGGGTTCATCCGAGACTCGGGCGAGAACTCTCCGGGCTTCGCCAGATGGGTCGAGGGCGCGCTGGAGCGCGGGATCTTCGGCGGCGCCAAGCTGATGGGCCGGCCGAAGTGGGAGATCGACGCCTACCGCTGCCGATACTGCTACCACGTGGAGCTTTTCGCGGCCCGCCGCGACTGAGCGCGACCTTCCGTGACTGGCCATTACTTGACGCGACCGGTCGCGGCCGAGAAACGGCAAGATCTTTCGCGCGGCGCCACCCGTGAACGTGACCAGTCTCGGCCGATCCCGGCCGGGAGGCGGAAATCGTCGGCACCGCCGTTTAGGGTGCTTGCCATGACCGACGTGCTGCTCCGCGGCGGGCACCCCTGGGGGCGCGACGCCCCCGCCGACATCCTCGTCCGTGACGGCCGGATCCACCTCGTCGCCCCGGGCGTCGAGGCGCCGGACGCCCGGATCGTCGACATCACCGGGCAACTCGTGCTGCCCGGCCTCGTCGAGGCGCACTGTCACCTCGACAAGACCCTCTACGGCGGCCCGTGGGTGCCCCACTCGGCCGACGACACGCTGGCCGGGCGCATCGGAAACGACCTCGGCCGCCGCGCGGAGCTGGGCGTGCCGAGCGCCGAGCGGATCGCCGCGCTGTTGGCGCGCATGAGCGCGGCGGGCACGTCCCACGTCCGCACCCACACCGACATCGACCCCCAGGTGGGGCTGCGGGGCGTGGAGGCCGTGCTCGAGGCGGCCGCCTCCGCCCCCGTCGACGTTCGCCAGGTGGCCTTCCCCCAGCACGGCGTGCTGATCAACCCCGGCACCGCCGAGCTGCTCGAAGAGGCGCTGAAGAGCGGCGTGGAGGCGGTCGGCGGCCTCGACCCTGCGGGCATCGACCGCGACCCCGTACGCCACCTCGACCTGGTCTTCGGCCTGGCCGAGCGCTACGGCGCCCACCTCGACCTCCATCTGCACGACGGCGGGTCGCTCGGCGGGTGGGAGCTCGAGCTCATCACCGAGCGCACCAGGGCGCTGGGGCTGGGCGGCCGGGTGACGGTCAGCCACGCGTACGCGCTCGGCCAGCTCGACGACGCCTACCAGGACCGCCTGGTCCAGGGGTTCGCCGAGGCGGGCGTCGCCATCGCGACCGCGGCCGTCTACAGCTTCCCCGTGCCGCCGATCAAGAAGCTGCGGGCCGCGGGCGTCACCGTCGCCTGCGGCCACGACGGCATCCGCGACCTGTGGGGGCCCTACGGCAGCGGCGACATGCTGGAGCGGGCGATGCACGTCGCCTACCGCAGCACGTTCCGCAGGGACGAGGACATCGAGCTGGCGCTGGAGGCCGCCACCTACGGCGGCGCCCGCGCGCTCGGGCTGGAGTCGTACGGCCTGTCCCCGGGCGACCGGGCCGACCTGGTCGTGGTGCCGTGCGGGGGCGCGGCGGAGGCCGTGGTCGTTCACCCTGCGCGCACTCTGGTCATGAAAGACGGCGTCGTCCTGCACAATTGACCGGCGGGACCATCGAAAGGCAGGCAAGTGCTCTCTATTCACCAGCGGATCGCGGCAGAGCTGGGCGTACGCGACGGCCAGGTGCAGGCGGCCGTCGAGCTGCTCGACGGCGGCGCCACCGTGCCGTTCATCGCGCGATACCGAAAAGAGGTCACCGGCACCCTCGACGACGCGCAGCTGCGCACGCTCGAAGAGCGCCTGCGCTACCTGCGCGAGCTGGAGGAGCGGCGGGCGGCGATCCTTGAGTCGATCGAGTCTCAGGGCAAGCTCGACGACGAGCTGCGCGAGCAGATCATGGCGGCCGAGACCAAGGCCCGGCTCGAGGACATCTATCTGCCGTACAAACCCAAGCGGCGCACCAAGGCGCAGATCGCCCGCGAACTCGGCCTGGAGCCACTGGCCGACCAGCTGCTCGGCGACCCGACGCTCGACCCCGCCGCCACGGCCGAGGGCTTCGTCACCGAGGGCGTGGCCGACGCGGGCGCGGCGTTGGAGGGGGCCAGGGCGATCCTGATCGAGCGGTTCGCCGAGGACGCCGACCTGATCGGCGGCCTGCGCGAGCAGCTCTGGAGCCGCGGGCAGCTCGTGTCGAAGGTCCGCGAGGGCAAGGAGGAGGCGGGGGCCAAGTTCTCCGACTACTTCGAGTTCGGCGAGCCGTTCACGAAGCTGCCCTCGCACCGGATCCTGGCGATGTTCAGGGGCGAGAAGGAGGAGGTGCTGTCGGTCGCGCTGGAGCCGGACGACAGCCCCGAATACGAGATGCGCATCGCCTCCCGGTTCGGTGTCTCCGACCAGGGGCGGCCGGCCGACAAGTGGCTGGGCGAGACCGTGCGCTGGGCCTGGCGCACCCGCATCCTCGTGCACCTCGGCATCGACCTGCGGATGCGGCTGTGGCAGGCGGCCGAGGACGAGGCGGTGCGGGTCTTCGCGGCCAACCTGCGCGACCTGCTGCTCGCCGCCCCCGCCGGGAGCCGGGCGACCATGGGCCTCGACCCCGGTCTGCGTACGGGGGTCAAGGTCGCCGTGGTCGACGCCACGGGCAAGGTCGTCGAGACCGCGACCATCTACCCCCACGAGCCCAAGCGGCAGTGGGACCAGTCGCTGGCCGTCCTGGGCGCGCTCGCGCAGCGCCACGGGGTCGAGCTGATCGCCATCGGCAACGGCACCGCCTCCCGCGAGACGGACAAGCTGGCCGGTGACCTGGTCAAGCACATGCCGTCGATCACCAAGATCGTCGTCTCCGAGGCCGGGGCCTCGGTCTACTCGGCCTCGCCGTACGCGTCGCAGGAGCTGCCCGAGCTCGACGTGTCCCTGCGCGGCGCGGTCTCGATCGCCCGCCGGCTCCAGGACCCGCTGGCCGAGCTGGTCAAGATCGACCCCAAGTCCATCGGCGTCGGCCAATATCAGCACGACCTGGCGGAGTCCAAGCTCTCCCGCTCGCTCGACGCGGTGGTCGAAGACTGCGTCAACGCCGTCGGGGTCGACGTCAACACCGCCTCGGCGCCCCTGCTCACGCGCGTGTCCGGCATCGGCTCCACGCTGGCCGAGAGCATCGTCCGCCACCGCGACTCCAACGGCCCCTTCCGTACGCGCGCCGCGCTCAAGCAGGTGCCCCGGCTCGGGCCCAAGGCGTTCGAGCAGTGCGCGGGCTTCCTGCGCATCCGCGAGGGCGACGACCCGCTCGACGTGTCGAGCGTGCATCCGGAGGCCTACCCGGTGGTCCGCCGGATCCTCACCTCGGCCAAGACCGACCTCAAGTCGCTGATCGGCAACACCGCGGCCCTGCGCTCGATGAAGCCCGAGACCTTCACCGACGAGACGTTCGGCCTGCCGACGGTCACCGACATCCTGCGCGAGCTGGAGAAGCCCGGCCGCGACCCGCGTCCCGCCTTCAAGACCGCCGTCTTCAAGGAGGGCGTCGAGAAGCTCTCCGACCTGTCCTCGGGCATGATCCTGGAGGGCGTGGTCACCAACGTCGCCGCCTTCGGCGCCTTCGTGGACATCGGCGTCCACCAGGACGGCCTGGTCCATGTCTCGGCCATGTCGCGAAACTTCGTCAAGGACCCGCGTGACGTGGCCAAGCCCGGCGACATCGTCCGCGTCAAGGTCCTCGACGTCGACATCCCCCGCAAGCGCATCTCCCTGACCCTGCGCCTGGACGACGAGACCCCCGCCCAGTCCCCGGGCGACGGCTCCCGCCGAGGCGGCGGCCGCGGAGAGGGCAACCGCGGCGACGGGGGTCGCGGCGAAGGCGGCCGCAGAGACGGCGCACGCGGTGACGGTGCACGTGGCGACGGTGCACGCGGTGACGGCGGGCGCGGCGACGGGAAGGGCAACGGCGGCCAGCGCGACCGCACCCAGGGCCGCGGCGACGACCAGCGCGGCCGGGGAGACGGCGGTCGTGGGGACGGTGGCCGTCGCGGCGGAGGCGGCGGGGGCGACCAGCGCGGTCGCGGAGACGGCCAGCGCGGCGGCCAGCGCCGCCAGGACCGCCCGGCCCCCTCCGGCGCCATGGCCGAAGCCCTCCGCAAGGCAGGCCTCACCGACTAACCCACCACCAACCCACCGGCCCCTCCCGCGGAACCAGCCGCGCGAGGGGCCACGGCGTACCACCCCAGCGAGGACGACGGCCCTCCCTCCGGCGCAGTTGGCACGCCGCCACACGCGCACCCCACCCCTGGTCGCCCCAGACCACTCGGCGAAGACGCCCCGCACCCGCGGGCGATCCTCCACACGCGGGACAGCCGAACAACCCGGGGCCGGGGGGCGATACGGTTGAAGGTTGACTTCCTCCTCCGCCTAAGGGCAGAGGGTTCCAGCCCTCACGGGCTGGGCTTCCTGCTTCACAGCCGACCGCACCCGGGAGTACCCGGAATGTCTCACATCAGCTCCACAGGCAGACACGGCAAGACCTGCCGCCAGAATGTTCTTGGCCGCGTTGATGTCCCGGTCGTGCCGGGTGCGGCAGCCCGGACAAGTCCAGTGCCGGGTGGACAGGCTCAGCTCAGCGAGCAGGTGCCCACAGCGGGAGCATGTCTTGGACGAGGGATACCAGCGATCTATCACGATCAGGCGGCGACCATACTTGGCTGCCTTGTACTCCAGCATGCGACGGAAGGAGCCCCATCCGCAGTCGGAGATCGCTTTGGCCAGGCTGCGGTTGCGGACCATGCCACGCACGTTGAGGTCCTCGATGACGATAGTGTCGGCCTGGCGGACCATTCGGATGCTGACCCGGTGCAGGAAGTCCTGTCGGGCGTCCCGCATCTTGCGGTGGGCGCGGGCGACCTTGGCCTTGGCCTTGGCCCGGTTGTTGCTCCCACGTTCCTTGCGGGCCATGCGCCGCTGGTAGCGGGCCAGGTTGCGCGCCTTGCGGTCCAGCAGGCGCGGGTTGGCGACACGGTCCCCATTGGAGGTCACCGCGAAATCCTTGACACCCAGGTCAACGCCGATCATCCGCCCGGCCAGCGGGAGTTGCTCGCCGTCGTTGCCTTCGGTGTCGACAGCGATGGAGACATACCAGCGGCCGTCGGGGTCTCGGGAGACGGTCACGGTGGTCGGGTTCAGTGTGGCCGGGTCCACGTCGGGCCACGACCAGACGAACTCCAGCGGGCCGTCCAGCTTGCCCAGGTGCAGACGCCCGTCACGCCAGCGGAAAGCCGACCGCGTGTAGGCTGCGGCCTGCTTGCCGTGCCGGGACTTGAAGCGCGGGTAACGGGCACGTCCGGCGAAGAAATTCATAAACGCTGTGTACTGGTGCCTGAGCGTCTGCTGGAGCGGCACCGACGACACCTCGTACAGGAAGTCGTGTTCGCCGTCACGTTTGAGCTGGGTCAGGTATCGGTCTGTTTCGGCGTAGGAGGTCTTCCGGCCTTCGGTGTGGTAGCGGGCGTGCCGCCAGGCCAGGACCGTGTTCCAAATCAGACGTACGCATCCAAACGTGCGGTTGAGCCCCGCGACCTGTTCGGGGGTAGGGTAGGCCCGCATTTTGTACGCCGTACGCACGTTCGAATCCTACCGAAATCCAAGAAGATCCATAAGCATTTTGGAAAGGAGTGGCTATGTACGCTTTGCGCTTGAGACCAGCGCGGCCACGTCGGCGTTATGCCGGCGGGGGTCTGGTTCCATCTGGCCCTAAAGGACCGGCCCTCCTACAGAGGTTTAAGTGAACACGACAGTGTTTACCATGGCGATTACCCAAGCACGTGACCTGCTCCGGTGGTGCTCGCCGCTGAGGACCGAGCTGTGGGCGGCGCGGCTCGCCGCCGATCTCGAGCCGGACCAGGTGGAGCCCTTCCTGCGGCAACTGTCCGAGGACGGCGGGACGGAGGCGCGGCTCGCGCTCGCGGCCCTGGCGGCGGTCGACCCGGCCGCCGAGGCACGCCCAGCATCCGACGCACAGCTCGCGTCCGATGCAGGACCCGTGTCCAGCGAAGGTCTCGCGTCCGATGTGAGCCCGGAGTTCGGAGCAGGTGCTCGGGGTGGGGCGGGGTCTCAGGACCAGGCGGCGGCGAGCGTGTACGTCAGGGCCGCTGACGGCGTCCTGGAGACGCTGCCCGGGTGGGTGCGGCGGATGGGGCGGGTGGCGTGTGAGGGCGGCTGGTACGGCAAGGCGGACCCGTACGGTGAGCAGGCCCTCGCGGCCCTGTCGTTCCGGTACGAGAACGGCAAGGAGCCGCACCTCCTCGTCGTCGCCATCGACCAGGTGAACGGCGGTCTGGCGGTGGACGCGGTGGTCGAGGAGGTGAAGTTCCTCGACGACCTGGGCCTGCGGGCCGAGGAGCCGGGGGCGGTCGCTGGGCGGGTGCTGGACGCGTTCGAGCTGGGCGACCGGATCATGGGGGCGCTGGTCGCCGACACGCTGCCCGCCGTGCGGCCGGTCGCGCTCTCCAGGGCCCGCGCGGTGCCCGATCTCGTACGTCCGGCGCCCGACGACACCGTGAGCCGGTTCCGCGAGCTGCCGGACCTGCCCGGGGCGCGGGAGGCGTTCGAGAAGCTTGCCGAGTTCGTGGGCGATCGTCCTCTGTGGTGGAGCCCGGCGCGGGTCACCCAGTTCCTGACGTCCTGGTTGCCCAGGGAGGCCATCCTGTCGGAGGCGGGAATCGCGGCGATGCCGGAGGTGGTGCGGGCCTGGAGCCGCTTCTGCGGAGCGCATCCCGCGGTGCTCGCCCAGGTCGAGGCGGACGCGCCGCGGCTGCCCGCCCTCATGGCCGACGAGTCCTTGGCGAGCCTCGGCAAGCGCATCGCCAAGAACCGCCTCTGACGCCGGCGTCCCGATACCCTCAGAGGTTCGCCGACGTTCCGGTGTCCCCCGGAGGTACGCCGGCGTTCCGGTGCCTCCCAGGAGACATCCCGGCGTTCAGGTGCCTCCCAGGAGGTATGCGGGCGTTCCGGTGTTCCCCGGCGGTGCGCCAGCCTTCCGGTACCCCCCAGAGGCAGGCCGGCGTCCCGGTACGCCCACGAGTGCGCCGCCATATCCGGATGCGGCCGCCGGCGGCCCCCCGCTACGGCCGCGCTGAGGGTCGTAGTCCGTCGATGGCGAAGGCCAGCAGCCGTTCCCCCTGCTCGGGCGTCGTCTGCTCGCCCGCCCACGCAAGCGCGTTGATCAAGGTGTAGAAGTCCGAGGCGGTCGCGTCGGGGCGCACGGCGCCGGCCGCCTGCGCGCGTTCGAGCAGCCGTTCGCCGGCGGTCAGCACGGACTGGCAGGCGGCGTGCAGCTCCGAGGTCTCGTCCTCGATGCTGCGCATGAGCGAGGTGGCCAGCCCCCGATACATCGCCGCATGCGCGATCCCCGCGCGCGCCCAGGTGATCAGCGCCTCGTGGGCGTCCGGGTGGTCGAGGAGGTCGCGGGCCCGGCCGGCCAGGGCCTCCATGCGGTCGCGCATCAGGGCCTCGAGCAGCGCCTGCCGGGTGGGGAAGTGGCTGTAGAGCGTGCCGTTCGCCACCCCCGCGCGCCGCGCGACGTCCTCCAGCGAGGACTCCACCCCGTGCTCGGCGAACGCCGCCGCCGCTTCGGCGAGCAGCCGTTCGTAGTTGCGGCGCGCGTCGGCGCGCATCCGGCGCCGGGGCGCTGGGCCGGTGGTCGTCATGGACACTCCCAGGTTGCTTAACTTGAGACTATCTCAATATATTTCTTGAGACAGTCTCATCTTACCGTTAGGAGCCCTGGTGAACCTCGTCGACAAGCCCGTCCTGGTGACCGGCGCCACCGGACGCCAAGGCGGCGCCACCGCCGTCCAACTGCTCGCCTCCGGCTGGCCGGTCCGCGCCCTCGTCCGCGACCCGGACGCGCCGGCGGCCCAGGCGCTGAAGGCGAAGGGCGCCGAGCTACGCGTTGGAGACCTCGACGACACCGGCTCGCTCGCGGAAGCGGCGGCCGGCGCGTACGGCGTCTTCGGCGTCACGCCCGACGACGACGACCTCGACCGGGAGATCCGCCGCGGCCGCGCCCTCGTCGACGCCGCCGCCGCGGCCGGAACCTCCCACTTCGTGTTCACCTCGGTCGGCGGCGCCGACCGAGGTGCCGGACTGCCCTACTGGGACAGCAAGTGGCAGATCGAGCAGCACATACGCGCGTCCGGCCTGCCCGCGACGATCCTGCGGCCGGTCCGGTTCATGGAGAACCACACCATTCCCGGCCTGCCCGTCGGCGGGATCGCAGGCGGCGAGCTCAGGCATCTCTTCGGCCCGGACACGCCGGTGCAGCTCATCGCCGCCGCCGACATCGGCGTCTTCGCCCGCCTCGCCTTCTCCCACCCGCGGGACTACCTCGGGCAGGCGATCGAGATCGCCGGGGACGAGCTGACCCCCAGGCGGACGGTGGAGCTGATCAGCCGGAGCCTCGGGCGCGAGATCACCTACCGGCAGCTGCCCATCGGCTCTCTCGGGCTCGGTCCGGACGCCGAGAGCGCCTTCGCGGACGAGCGCGGACTGTGGCGCGCCGACATCGCGGCGTTGCGCGAACGCCACCCCGGTCTCCTGGACTTCCGCACCTGGCTCCGGGACGGCGGCACCGAGCAGATCCGGGCCCTGCTCACCTGAGCTGCGCGGACGCGCTCGACAGGAGCATGTCGAGGGCCGTGGGGTAGGCGCTGTCGTTCATCTCGGCCACCAGCAGCGGCGCCGTCGCGGCGATGTTCGGGTGCGTACGGGCGGGCAGCCGCGCGTACGTGGCCTGCCACACCTCCTCGTCCGCCTCCCGCGCCGCCTTGGGCAGGGCCAGCGTGGCGGCGTCGAGGATGGCGAAGGCCAGGCTCTGGTCGATGAACGCGTGATAGATCCGCACCGCGTCCCCGTCCGCGAACCCGGCACCGCGCAGGATGCCGATGATGGTCTCGTCCCCGGCCACCTCGTTCGGCCGGCCGGTGACCCGGCTGGCGGTCAGCACCGCGGCCTGCGGGTGCGCCAGGTACGCGTGATGGATGCGCAGGCCCAGCTCGCGCAGGTCGGCGCGCCAGTCGCCGGTAGGCCGCCAGTCGGCCATCGCCGTGCCGAACAGCTCGTCCGCGATCGCCAGCACCAGGTCGTCCATGCCGCGGAAATAGCGGTAGACCGTGCTGGCGTCCGCGCCCAGCGCCAGACCCAGGCGGCGGGCGGACAGCCCCGCCGCCCCGTGCTCGCGGAGCATGCGGAGCGAGGTCTCCACGATGAGCTGATGGGTGAGGACCTGCCCGTGTTTGGTGGGGCGGCGCCGCCTGCGCGCCGCCTCCGGCACCACTCGCTTGGCCACGAGTACGGCCTCCTTATGCCAACGCCATTGACGTTGACGAGCCTACCCAAGTTAAATTCTCGACACACCCCCCAAAACAGCATTAAAAGGGGACTTATCGTCATGCGTATCCTTCTCGTTGGAGCCGGCGGCGTGGGAACCGCCATCACCCGGATCGCCGCCCGCCGCCCTTTTCTCGACCACATGGTGGTCGCCGACTACGATCTCCCCCGCGCCAAGGCCGCCGTCGCCGCGCTGGGCGAGCAGGCGGACCGGTTCACCCCTGTCAAGATCGACGCGGCCGACCGGGCCGCGGTCACCGCGCTGCTGAAAGAGCACCGGTGCGACGTCCTCCTGAACGCGACCGACCCCCGATTCGTGTTGCCGCTGTTCGACGCGGCCCTCGCGGCCGACGCCGACTACCTCGACATGGCCATGTCGATGTCCAGGCCGCACCCCGACCGCCCGTACGAGGAGGTGGGGGTCAAGCTGGGCGACGACCAGTTCGCCCGCGCCGCCGAGTGGGCCGCGCAGGGCCGGCTGGCGCTGGTCGGCATGGGCGTGGAGCCCGGCCTGGCCGACGTGTTCGCCCGCTACGCCGCCGACGAGCTCTTCGACGAGATCGAGGAGATCGGCATCAGGGACGGCGCCAACCTGACCGTCGACGGCTACGAGTTCGCCCCGTCGTTCAGCATCTGGACCACCATCGAGGAGTGCCTCAACCCGCCGGTCATCTACGAGAAGGACCGCGGCTGGTACACCACCGAGCCGTTCAGCGAGCCCGAGATCTTCGACTTCCCCGACGGGATCGGCCCCGTGGAGTGCGTCAACGTCGAGCACGAGGAGGTCATGCTGGTCCCCCGGTGGATCCCGGCGCAGCGGGTCACCTTCAAGTACGGGCTCGGCGAGGACTTCATCGGCAAGCTCAAGACCCTGCACGCGCTCGGCGTGGACCGCACCGAGCCGGTCGCGGTCCGGACCGACGACGGCACCGCCAGGGTGTCGCCGCGCGACGTGGTGGCCGCCGTGCTGCCCGACCCGGCGGGCCTCGGCGACCGCATGCGCGGCAAGACCTGCGCCGGGACCTGGGTGAAGGGCGTCAAGGACGGGCGGCCCCGCGAGGTGTACCTCTACCACGTGGTGGACAACCAGTGGTCGATGCGCGAGTACGGCTCCCAGGCCGTGGTCTGGCAGACCGCCGTGAACCCGGTCGTGGCCCTGGAACTGATGGCGAACGGGGTCTGGAAGGGCACGGGCGTGCTGGGGCCCGAGGCGTTCGAGCCGGGCCCGTTCCTGGACCTCCTGGTGGAGTACGGGTCACCCTGGCGCATGCGCGAACAGTGAGCGCGAGATCATGGAGGCGTAACGACCCGCACGACGAAGGACAGCGCCTTGAGCATCGCCGACGACCCCGACCGCGCACCGGCCCGCTCCCACTTGTACGCCATGGGCTGGTCGGAGGAGGACATGCGCCGCCCGGTGGTCGGCATCGCCTCCACCTGGACCGGCACGATGCCGTGCAACCTCACCCACCGCGAGCTGGCCGCCCACGTGGCCGAGGGGGTGCGCGCGGCGGGCGGCACGCCGATGGAGTTCAACACGATCGCGGTCTCCGACAACCTCACGATGCACACCCCCGGGATGCGCACGTCGCTGGTCAGCCGCGAGGTCATCGCCGACTCGATCGAGCTCATGGGCCGCGCGCACGGCTTCGACGCGCTGGTGGTCATCGTGGGCTGCGACAAGACCGTGCCGGCCGGGATCATGGCGCTCGCCCGCCTGGACGTGCCCGCCGTCGTCCTCTACAGCGGCACGATGATGCCCGGCAGGTGGCGCGGACGCGACGTCACGATCCAGGACATGTGGGAGGCCCTCGGCGAGCGCGCCGTCGGCCGCCTCGACCAGGCGGAGCTGGACGACCTGGCCAAGCACGCCTGCCCGGGCGCCGGCACCTGCGCCGCCCAGTACACCGCCAACACCATGGGCAGCGTCGCCGACTTCCTCGGCCTGGCGCCGTTCGGGGTGGGTGACATCCCGGCGGTGGCCGAGGAGAAGAACGCCGCGGCCCGGCGGGTCGGCGAGATCGCCATGGAGGCGCTGGCCCGCGACGCCCGCCCCTCGCGGGTGCTGACCGCGGACGCCCTGCACAACGCGATCGTCTCGGTCGCCGCCATGGGCGGCTCCACCAACGCCGTCCTGCACCTGCTGGCCATCGCCCGCGAGGCGGGGCTGCCGCTGCGCATCGACGAGATCGGCGAGGTCTGCCGCCGGGTCCCGATCATCACGGGGCTCAAGCCGAGCGGCGGCGACCACACGGCCCTGGACCTGTGGCGGGCCGGCGGCACCTCGCTGGTGGTGCGCCGCCTGCTGGAGGCCGGGCTGCTGCGCGAGAACGCCACGCTGGTGGACGGCCGCACGCTGGCGGAGGTCGCGGCCGACGCCGAGGAGACGCCGGGGCAGGAGGTGGTGGCGAGCGTGGCCGAGCCGTTCAAGCCGCGTGGCGCGCTGGCCATCCTGCGGGGCTCGCTCGCGCCCGACGGCTGCGTGCTCAAGCTGGGCGGCAAGGACGACTTCCGCCACGAGGGCCCGGCCAAGGTGTTCGACTCGGAGCACGACTGCTACGTCGCCATCCAGGAGGGTCACATCGTGCCGGGCGACGTCATCGTCCTGCGTTACGAGGGCCCCGCGGGCGGTCCCGGCATGCAGGAGATGCTCTCGATCACGGGTCCGCTCGTCGGCCGCGGCCTCGGCGCCTCGGTGGCGCTGGTCACCGACGGGCGCTTCAGCGGGGTCTCGCACGGGCGCGTCGTCGGGCACGTGGCGCCGGAGGCGTACCACGGCGGGCCGATCGCGCTGGTGCGCGACGGTGACACGGTGGTCATCGACAGCGCGGCGGGGGCGATCGAGCTGGTGGTGCCGGAGGAGGAGCTGGCGCTGCGCCGCGCCTCGTGGAAGCGGCCCGAGAGAGAGGTCGAGCGGGGGGTGCTGACCAAGTACATGGCGACAGTGGCCTCCGCCTCGGACGGCGCCGTCACGGCCTGATCCGGGTCGAGCAGGCGGCGCGGGCCGCTATGCTGCGCAGTGACGTACTCGAGTCGCTGTTAGGAGATTTGCGCGATGTACAAGGAGTTCGCTGTCGAGGCCGTGATGTGGCTCGTTCCGGTCGCGGTGCTGATCGGGGTGGCACTCCTCGTCACCGCGTGAGCCAGGGGCTCAGCCGGGGGTCGGCTTGGCCCCTGGCGGCCGCTCAGCGGTAGTACCTGTACGAGACGTACGTGTTGGCGTAGCGGTTGAAGCTGCTGAAGCCGTCCAGCCAGTTGTTGTAAGCCTGAGACAGGGACCGCGTCCGCACGGTGCTCTCTGCACCGGCCGAAGTAGACCTTGGTGCGGATGAGCTGGCGGGTGCCGCCATGAGTGTGGCGGCGGTAAAGAAGATCCGATACGAAACGGTTATCCGTTCTCCCATGAGGCCAGCGGGCTACGCGGTGAAGCTCCCGGGCTCGTTGAGCTCGGCGATGGCCAGCTCGGCCGTGGTGCGGATGTCGAAGAACTTGTCGAGCGCGGTGATCGCGAACAGGTGCTTGCACCGGCCGTTCAGCCCTGCCAGCAGCAGCCGGCCGCCCGAGGCGGTGACGGCCTTGTGCAGGTAGACCAGCACGGACAGGCCGGAGGAGTCACAGACGCTGACCGCCTGCATGTCGATGACGAGCATCGGGGGCTGGGTGAGATCGAGGGCCTTGGTGACACGATCACGGACCTCGGCGGCAGACCCGAAGTCGAAGTCCCCCGTCAGTCGCGCGATGACACAGGGTCCCTGGAGCCCGAGGCTTATCGACAAGGCCTGCTCCGAAGTCACCCAGCTCCACCTACCTGCATTGCTCGCCCGATCCACCTACTTTACGAGAAGTAGCGCTTCGGGTTGAACACCAGCATCTGCTCAATCTGGTCGTCGGTCACACCCGAGTCCAGCAGTGCGGCCAAGACGTCGTCGTGGATGTGATCGTAGCGCCAGTTCGGCGCGAGCGTTGAGCGGGCCTCGTCCCAGGCGCCGCCGAAGTAGTCCATGAAGCACGCCGTGTCGTGGCTGAGGACCATGCGATCGGCATATCCGCGCCCGCACAGCTGCGCGACCGTGGCCACCCGCTGCGCGGTCGGGTTGTACGGATCCAGCCCGAACCGGTCCATCCCCAGCGTCGCGCCCGTGTCGGCCAGGCGCATGAGGTAGTCGAGGTCGTTGCTGTCGCCCGCGTGCCCGACGACCACCTTCGCCAGGTCGACGCCCTCCTTGGCGAACAGGTCGAGCGCGATCAGCCCGCTCTGCGTGAAGGAGTTCGTGTGGATGGTGATCGGCGCGCCGGTGCGCAGATGCGCCTGCGCGACGGCCCGGCAGATGCGCTCGACGCCGGGCGTCAGGCCCTTCTGCTCGACCACGCACTTGAGGAACGCCGCCTTCACACCGGTGTCGGCGATGCCCTCGGTGAGGTCGCGGACGAAGTCGTCGATCATCGGGTCCGGCATGTCGATGAACAGGCCGGGGCCGCGGTGCTCGTACTGGTGGGGCAGCTCCTCGAAGGAGTAGATGCCGGTGGCGACCACGATGTTCAGGCCGGGCACCTGCTCGGCGACGCGCTGGATGCGCGGGATGTAGCGGCCGAGGCCCCACACCGTCGGGTCGACGATCGTCCGCACGCCCTTCGCGGCCACCGCGTTCAGCTTGGCGACCGCGTCCGCCACCCGGGCCTCCTCGTCCCACCAGGCACCTCTGCCGTAGTTGTCGAGGTGCTCGGTGGCGAGGACGAACACGTGCTCGTGCATGAGCGTCTGCCCGAGCTCCTCGACGTCTACGGGGCCGCGAATGGTGGGGACGGTGGCCATGGGCGCCTCCATACCGGCTGGTCGGTGTGCGCCACCGTAGGCTCCCTCCGGGACTCCGTCAACCAGCCACTCCGGCCGTGGCGAGGCGGCGGAACAGCGGCTCGGGCCGGGGCAGCCGCTCGCCGGCGACCGCAGCCGCCACCCGAGCCGCCGCCGTCGGCAGGAAGGGCTCCAGCTGTACGGCCAGCGTCCGGCAGGCGTGCACCAGCGTCCCCAGCGCGGCCTCCTGCCCGGCCCGGGGCTGCCGCCACGGTTGAGTCCGCTCGACGTACCTGTTGGCCTCCTCGACGAGCGCCCAGACGGCCGTCGCCGCCCGCCGGAAATCGAATGCCTCCAGCGCCTCGTCCACCGGCACCGCGGCCAGCTCCTCCCCTGCCGGGGGCACGTGGCCGTCCAGGAAGCGGTGGACCATGGTGACGACCCGGTTGACCAGGTTCCCCAGGCCGTTGGCCAGGTCCTCGTCCGCCCGGGCGACCAGCCGTTCCTCGGTGAAGTCGGCGTCGCCCACGCGCGGCACCTCGCGCAGCAGCCACCACCGCACGGCATCGACCCCGTACGCGTCCACGAGCGCCACCGGATCGGCCGCGCCGCCCGACGACTTGCTGATCTTGCGGCCGCCCACCGTGAGGTAGTCGTGCACGAAGATCTCCGTGGGCAGCGGCTCGCCCGCGGAGAGAAGCATCGCCGGCCAGTACACGGCGTGGAACCGGATCACGCCCTTGCCCATCAGGTGCACCTTGCGCCGCTCGGAGACCCACCAGCGGTCGTAGTCGTCCCCTTCGAGGGCGGTGACGTAGTTGGCCAGCGCGTCCCACCACACGTACACCACCTGGTCCGGGTCGCCGGGCACGGGGATCCCCCACCCGCGGGCGCGGGCGGCGGAGCGCGAGACGCTGATGTCGTCCAGCCCGGCCTCGATGAACGCCAGCACCTCGTTCCGCCGCGCGACCGGCTCGATCCCGAGCCGCCCGCCGCGGATGAGCTCGCTCAGGGCGTCCTGGTAGCGGGAGAGCCGGAAGAACCAGTTGTGCTCGGAGACGCGCTGCAGCGGCGCCTCGTGCCCGTCGGGACAGGGGCCTTCCGGGTAGAACTGCTCGCAGCCCACGCAGTAGAGCCCCTCGTAGTGCCGCTGGTAGAGGTCGTGCCCGGTCGCCTCCCAGATCCGCTCGACCCCGGCCCGGTGCCCGGGGTGGACGCTCGTCCGGATGAACGAGTCGAACGACAGGTCCAGCGGCCCCCGCAGCCCTTCGAACGCGGCCGCGTTCCGGTCCACCAGCTCCCGCACCGGCACGCCCGCCGCCTCGGCTGCCAGCACGTTCTTCAGCGAGTTGTCGTCGGTCCCGGTCTGGAACCGCACCGGCTCGCCGCGCCGCCGGTGGTGCCTGGCCAGCACGTCGGCCTGCACGAGCTCCAGGGCGTGCCCGAGGTGGGGACGGGCGTTGACGTACGGGATGGTCGTCGTGAGATACATCAGGTGCCTCCAAGGGGCCCCGAACACGACGAGAGGCCCCGGCTCGCAGGGCCTCGACAAGACGTCGCCGACGAAACCCCCTAAGGGGCCATCATCTTCGGCGAGATCGTCATGCCGCCCATGCTAACGACCTGCACCCGCCCCGGCCACCCGTTAACGCCCGGCGCGGTGGCGGACCAGCCAGACGGCCAGGCCGACCGCGAAGACCGCCAGGCCCGCCAGCACCGACGCCGGCGGGAGCGTGGCGGCCAGCAGCACGCACAGGCCCAGCCCCAGCCCGGCGACCGGCCGGGGCGGCGCGCCTTCCGCGCGGTCGAGCGTGAGCGCGCACGCGTTGGCGATGCCGTAGTAGACCAGCACGCCGAACGACGAGAACCCGATCGCCCCCCGCAGGTCGGCGACCAGCAGCAGCACGATCACCGCGGCCCCGACGGCCAGCTCGGCCCGGCGCGGCACCTGCCGCGCCGGATCCACCACGGCCAGCGCGCCGGGCAGGTCGCGCTCGCGCGCCATGGCCAGGACCGTGCGCGAGACGCCCAGCAGCAGCGCCATCAGCGCGCCCAGCGCCGCCACCGCGGCCCCGGCGCCCACCACCGGCACCAGCCATGGGGCCCCGGCCGCCCTGACGACGCCGGCCAGCGGCGCCGGGGACCTGGCCAGCAGCTCCGGCCCGAGCGCGCGCAGCGCGGCCACCGCGACCAGCGCGTAGACGACGAACGTGACGCCCAGCGCGATGCCGACCGCCCGCGGGATGGTGCGGGCCGGGTCGCGCACCTCCTCGCCGAGGGTGGCGATCCGGGCATAACCGGCGAACGCGAAGAACAGCAGCCCGGCCGCCTGCAACACACCCCAGACGTCGACCTGTGACCCGGGCAGGGGCTCGTAGGCGAACCAGCCGAACGTGACCGTGTCGTCGCCGAGCAGCCCCGTGACCACCACCGCGGCGAGCACGGCCAGCACGAACACGACGATCACCCGGGCCACCCCGGCCGAGCGCTGCACGCCGTACAGGCTGACCGCCGTCAGCGCGGCGACCGCGCCGACGGCCAGCGGCCTGGCCAGCGCGGGGGCGACGTAGGCGCCGAACGTGAGCGCCATCGCCGCGCACGAGGCCGTCTTGCCGACCGTGAAGCCCCAGCCCGCCAGGTAGCCCCAGAGCGGGCCGAGCCGCCGCCTGCCGTAGACGTAGGTGCCGCCGGACTCGGGGTAGAGCGCGGCCAGGCGGGCCGAGGAGGTGGCGTTGCAGTACGCCACGACGCCGGCCAGCACGAGGGCCACCGGCAGCCAGGCGCCCGCCGCGGCCGCCGCGGGCGCGAAGGCCGCGAACACGCCCGCGCCGATCATCGCGCTCAGCCCCACCACGACCGCGTCGGTGGTGCCGAGCCGCCGCGACAGCTCCTCCGGCACGTGCCCGCCCCCTCTCCCGCCTCAGGAGGCTCCCACTCTGCCGCATCGCACCGACAACCCGGCCGACGGCGGGGTGAACGCCCGCTGTCAGGTCTCCGCGTCGTCAGTGGCGTCGTCGGTGGCCTCGTCGGTGGCGGGGGCGGGCACGACCAGCACCGGCCGGCCCGCGTTGTGCAGCACCCGGTCGGACGTGCTGCCGAGCAGCAGCGAACGCACCCCGCCGAAGCCCCGCGTCCCCGTCACGACGAGCCTGGCGTCGATCTCGTCGGCCACGTCCACGATCGTCGACCACACCGCCACCGAGTCCGCATCGCACCGAGGGGTCGCGTCCAGGCCGGCCTTGCGGGCGAGGTCCGCGCCGTGCTCGGCGAGCTCCCGCATCGCCACCTCGATCGCCGCGTCCTCCGTGCCCAACTGGTCGATCGCCATCATGAGCCCGGCGGAGGCCCTGGCCGAGGCCATCGCCGCCCGCTCCCACACCGTCAGCACGACGGCGGACTCCCCCTTCAGGAGCTCGCCCGCGAAGGCGATCGCGGCCTTGGCGTCGTCGGAACCGTCATACGCAATCAAAATCGTCATCTCAGCACTCCCACATCGTGATCGGGCCCGTACCTCTATCCCGGGCAAGCCGTTTCACGCCTACGTCAGGGGTAGCCGCCTCATATGACCGTTACGCGATTCCACGACCTGCCCCTCGCCGAGCGCGACCGCGAGTGGGACGCCGCCGCGGCGGACAAGCGGGTGCGCAAGTGGGCGGACGCCGAGGACAAGCCGAACGCGAAATACCGCGAGGCCTTCATCTGGTACGACGCCGACAACGCCGACGAGTTCGGGGCGTACAAGCTGCCGATCGCCGACGTCGTGAACGGGGAGCTGAAGGCGGTGCCCCGGGCCGTGTTCGCCGCGGCCGCGGTCATAGAGGGCGCCAGGGGCGGGGTCGATCTGCCGAAGAAGGACATCGAACCCGTCAAGGAGCACCTGGCGCGCTACTACGCCAAGCTGGGCGAGGAGCCGCCCTGGGAGCGCTGAGCCAGCGGCTTGAGCATCGACAGCCCGGCCAGCGCCAGCACGCCGATTTCGGTGACGACCACGGCCCGCTGGGTCAGCCCGGCCGGGATCTCGTCGTTGGTCAACGGGATGCCGAACATCCGCACCACGTACGGGACCACGACCAGCAGCAGGGCTCCGAGCGCCACCCCGCTGAGGATCCGCACCGCCCTGGCGTACCGGATCCTGGCCTTGGCCAGCAGCATCCCCGCCGCGGGCATCACCAGGAACGCGGCGAAGGCGGCGTAGCGGTGGATGCCACCCGACAACGACAGCGGCACTCCCGGCCGGTCGGTGGGAAAGGCGCCGATCAGGAACATGCTCGCCCCCCACGCCAGCAGCAGCGCGACGACCCAGCGGCTCATCCCGGCGCGGCGCATCGCCTCGGCGATCAACGCGGAGCCCACCGCGAACAACGTCAGCGAGGCGGGCAGCAACCAGCCGGACGCCTGGAAGGCGTACTCGCTGATGACGCTGTGCAACGGGTCGAGGTCGGATTCCGCGTGGAGGGTGAGCATGGCGCCGCTTCCGGTGCCGATGGCCGCGAATCCGCTGACAAGCAATGCCTTCATGCCTCAAAGCTCGTGGAAAGCGGCCTCGCGGAATATCGGAGATCGACCCTGAAGTGACCTGAACGATCCCTTAATACCTCGGTCGGAAACGACCCTGAGAACACCCGGCCACCTGCGCAGACGTGACCCTGAGTAGGGACTCCCCCCTCAGGGTGGGTCCCGGGCGCCTGACCCGGTTTGACCTGGAACGCACTCCAGGGGTGAACCTGGAAACATGAAGAAGCGCACTCTCGGGAACCGCGGGCCTCAGGTCTCGGCGCTGGGCCTCGGCTGCATGGGCATGTCCGACTTCTACGGGCCGGGCGACGAGAAGGAGTCGATCGCCGTCATCCACCGCGCACTCGACCTGGGCATGAATTTTCTGGACACGGCCGACACGTACGGGCTCGGGGCCAACGAGGAGCTCGTCGGCCGGGCCGTCAGGGACCGGCGGGACGAGGTGGTGCTGGCCACCAAGTTCGGCGTCAAGCGCGGCGGCGGCACCCGCTCCGTCGAGAACAGCCCGGAGTACATCAGGGCCGCCTGCGACGCCTCGCTCCGGCGCCTCGGCGTGGACCACATCGACCTGTACTACATGCACCGCCGCAACAGGAACGTCCCCGTCGAGGAGTCGGTCGGCGCGATGGCCGAGCTGGTCGAGCAGGGCAAGGTAGGCCATCTCGGGCTGTCGGAGGTGAGCGCGGGCACCCTGCGCAGGGCCTCGGCCGTCCACCCGATCGCGGCCCTGCAGAGCGAGTACTCGCTGTTCACCCGGGGGCTGGAGGCGGAGATCCTGCCCACGGCCAGGGAACTGGGCGTGGCGCTGGTGGCGTACTCGCCGATCAGCCGCGGCTTCCTGTCCGGCGCGCTGCCGCCCGTGGAGGAGCTGTCCGAGGACGACGTCCGCCGGTGGATGCCGCGCCTCGCGGGCGAGAACGCCGAGCGCAACGCCGGGCTGGTCGCGGAGGTACGGAAGATCGCCGACGCCGCCGGGATCACCGCCGCGCAGCTCGCGCTGGCCTGGGTGCTGGCCCAGGGGGACGACGTCGTGCCGATCCCGGGGACGAAGCGGCTGACGTACCTGGAGGAGAACGCGGCGGCGGCCGACATCACGCTGACCGCCGACCAGCTCGCCGCCCTGGCCCGCGCCGTCCCGGCGGACGCCGTCGCCGGCACCCGTTATCCGGATATGTCGGAGATCGAGGGGTAGTGGCCGGCCGGGCTCAGGCGACGGGGCCGGGCGCGTCGAAGTAGACGCGGATGGCGGTCGCCCCCGGGCGGGTGTGCACGCGTACGAGGTCGCTCAGGAGGTTGACGATCAGCAGGCCGCGAGACCCCGCGTGGCGCGGGTCGACCGGGCGGCGGCCCACCAGCGGGTCGGTGATGTGCCCGGCGTCGCTGACCTCGCACACCAGCCGCCCGTCCTCGGCCCAGGCCCGGATCGTGCCCGAGCCGCCGCCGTGGTCGAGGCTGTTGGCGCCCAGCTCGGCCACCGTCAGCTGGATGTCGTCGAGCCGGTCGCCGGAGAATCCCATCTCCGCCGCCCGCCGCGCGGCCAGGCCGCGGGCCGCCGACAGGCTGGTGCGATCGAAGCGCAGCGAGACGAAGTCGGCGGGCTCGTCGAGCGGCCGGTTGTGCGCGGACACCACCAGCTCGGGCGCGTATTCGGCGCTGGCCCACTCCCCCGAGAGGTCGCACAGCACGGGGTGGGTGCGCTCCGCCTCCTGGAGGACCTCGGGAGCGAGCCGGTCGGCGTCGTACGGGCACAGGATCGTGACCCGCCGCCCCGCGAACGACAGGTTGATCAGCGCCTCGTGCTGCGCGGCGGCCCCGTATTCCGTCCTGGTGCGCCCCGGCCAGATCGGCTCTCCGATGATCCGCACGTGCCCGCCGGTATGCCGGTCGGCGAAGTCGCGCAGCACGGCGGGGATGATCCGCCCCGGATTGCGCCCGGCCTCCTGCATGTCGAGCAGGTGCACGGCCTTGGCGTCGTCGCCGAGCTCGGCCTCGATCAGGGCCAGATTGCGGGCCGGCACCGCGATCGCGACAGGCTCGTCCAGGGCCAGCCCCGCGCGGACGAATGCGCTGGTGGCAGCCACATATTCCCGGTCGCCCCGATAGAGGAGCGCCGGGTGCGTGAACGGTTCCGCCAACATCAGCATTCACGCTACCCAAGGAAGATGACTTCACAGCAATCCGGTGGGTAGGTAATTGGCGTGAAGCGAATCCGGGTCGTTCGCCGCCCCCGCCTCGTCCGGGGGCCGCTCCCCCTTGATCTCCGCACCCCTTCCGGCCGACAACTCCCGTTCTGAGCGCTGCGACTCTATGCTCAAGATATGTCGCAATTGCAGATGCGAGTGTCCGACGAGGACCGAGAGCGCACCGCGCAACAGCTCCAGCACGCCTTCGCCGAAGGCCGGCTCACCCAGCTGGAGCTCGAAGACCGCCTTGAGATCGCCCTCACCGCGAGGACCTACGGCGAACTGCTGGGCCTGATCGAGGATCTCCCCACCGACCAGCCGCAGGTCGACGACGTGGTCGACCTGGAGTCCAAGAACGGCCAGATCAAGCGCGCCGGCGACTGGGCCGTCCCCCGGCGGCTGCGGGTGGCCTCCAAGTACGGCGGCGTCGAGCTGGACCTCTCCGAGGCCGTCATCACCCACCCGGTGGTGGACATCGAGCTCGACCTCGCGTACGGCTCCGCCAAGATCATCCTCCCGGACGGCGGCGTCGCGAACGTGGACGCCTTCCGCAGCGACTGGGGCCAGGTCCACACCTCCGACGTGCCCGGCAGGCCCCGCCCCGGCGCCGTGCACGTGGTGATCAGCGGTAGCACGAAGTACGGCAGCCTGACCGTCCGCTACCCGCGCAAACGCTGGCTCGCCCGCTGAGGCTTTACGCCCACTTGATACCCGTGGTGTTAGTGGGGTGCAAGCGACAGTCAAGGGCTGATCCATAATGTTCCCTTCGTTCGTAGAAACCACCGAAGGGCAAGAAATGACTCCCCCTCGTCGTCGCCTGGCCGTCGCGGCCGCGACGCTGACCCTTGCTGTCCTCACGAGCACCGGCTGTGGTGCGCTGGGCCAGGCGGTTGACTGCAACACCGCCGCCCAGGAGGCCACCAAGATCATGAATGAGTGGACCACCGCGATCACCAAGGACGCCACCGACACGAAGGCCATCGGCACGGCCTCGAAGGACGCGGCGGGCAAGACCAAGGAGCTCGCGGGCAAGTACGACGGCGAAGTCGCCGCCGCGCTGAACGACCTCGCCGCCGGTTTCGAGACCCTGGAGAAGGGCGACCTGGCCGAAGTGTCCTCGTTCACGGGCAAGATGCAGGGCTTCTCGACCAAGATCACCTCTGCCTGCAGCTGACGCTGAGCCCGCGGTCGCCGTTCCGCCTGTGGGGGGCAGGACGGCGCGGCGGCCGCGCCACGTTCGGGTGGATTCGTTCTACCCTTGCTGCCCGTGACGGGTGACACTCTGGCGGCGCGACAGGGGGCGTCCGCCGCCGCCTTCCTCTGGAAGATCCGGCTGTCCGGCCACCGCGTACGCGTGGGCGCCATCGCGCTCGTCGCCGCGGTGGCCTACGCCGTGCTCGGCCTGGTCAAGCTGGCCACGTTCCGGGCCACGTCGTTCGACCTGGTGATCGTGGACCAGGCGGTGCGCAACTACGCGGCGCTTCGGCCGCCGCACATCCCCGTGCTGGGCATGTTCCACGGGCGGGGCATGGACTACGTGCAGCTCGCCGACCATTTCTCGCCCGTCTACGCGATGCTCGCGCCCTTCTACTGGATCCACGACGGGCCCGAGACGCTGATCGTCGCGCAGGCGCTGCTGTTCGCCGCCGCGATCCCGTTCATCTGGCTGTTCACCCGGCGCGTGCTCGGCGTGGCGCCCGCCTACCTGGTCTCCGTGGCGTACGCGCTGTCGTGGCCCGTCGCGCAGGCCGTCGCGTTCGACGCGCACGAGGTCATGTTCGTCCCCGTGCTCACCGCGATCATGATCGAGCGCTACCACGCCGGCCACCGGCTGCCCGCCCTCATCGCGATGCTCGACCTCCTGCTGGTCAAGGAGGACATGGGGCTGATGGTGATCGGGGCGGGGCTGTGCCTGCTCGTCCTGGGCGACCGGCTGCGGGGGCTGCTGTGCATGGCGCTCGGGATGGGGGCCGTCCTGCTCGTACGCGGGCTGGCGATCACAGCCTTCGGCGGCGACTCCAAGGACTTCTGGGCCTACAACCATCTCGGCCCCGACGTGCCGAGCGCGATCCTGGCGCTGCTGCGCGACCCGATCGCGGCCGTGCTGCTGCCGTTCAGCGAGGAGGCCAAGGTCGACACGCTGTTCCTGCTGGTGTGGCCGACGCTGCTGCTGTGCCTGCTCTCGCCGCTGTCGCTGGTGGCGCTGCCGCACGTGCTGGAGCGCATGTTGTCCGACCGCTCCCAGTGGTGGCAGGCCGACTTCCAGTACAGCGCGTTCACCGTGGTCATCCTCTTCTGCGCGGGCGTGGACGGGCTGGCCAGGCTGCTGCGCTGGATGAAGCGCTCCGACGACACCTCGCTCAAGCTCGCCTGGGCGACGGCCGCCTGCGTGGTCGCGATCACCCTGGTGCCCAGATTCGCGCTGGACCAGCTCTACCATCCGCCCTTCTACCAGGAGCCCAAGGCGGCCGCCGCCGCCGAGGCCGTGAGCAAGGTGCCCTCCGGGGTCACCGTCGAGGCGGTCAACTCCGTCGGCCCCGCCCTGACCTCCAGGACCACCGTCCTGCTGTGGACGGCCCAGTCGCACGGCGCGCCGTGGGTGGTGGCCGACACCTCCCGCTGGGAGTTCCCCTTCGGCTCGGCGGACGAGCAGCGCGCCGCGGTCGACGCGCTGCAGGGCCAGGGGTACGCGAAGGTGTTCGAGCGCGACGGTTACGTGGTGCTCCGGCGCGGCTGAAGCGCCTCCGCGTAGGCCCGGTCGAACCCGTCGAGGACCGACGGCCACGAGCCCGCCGCCGGAGGGGTCGCCCGGTTGTGCGCGGCGATCGACTCGCGCAGCGCCGCGTCCGTGCAGAGCCGGGCCACCGCGCGGGCCAGGTCGCCGAGCGTGTGGCCGAGCAGCCCCTCCGTGCCGTCCGCGACGAAGTCGGCGACCCCGCTCTGCGCCCTGGCCACCACGGGCAGCCCCGCCGCCCGCGCCTCCAGCGCCGCGATGCCGAACGACTCGCGCGGCGCGGGCGCCACGAACACGTCCGCGGCCTCCAGCACCTTCGCGACCTGCTCCCGCGTGTAGCGGCCCGGCAGGGAGACCCAGCCGGCCATGCCGTGCCGGGCGAGAAAACGTTCCATCTGGCCGCGAGCCGGCCCGTCGCCGACGATGGTGGCCCGCATGGGGATCCCGGCGGGCACCCGCCGCCTGGCCGCCTGGAGCAGCCTCAGCAGGCGTACGGGCTGCTTGCGCGGCGCCAGCCGGCCCACCGCGACGATGTGCACCTCGTGCACCTCTTCCTGCCGGTCGGGCGTGCCGGGAGGCGGCGCCCAGCCCGACAGGTCGAGGCCGTTGGAGACCACCCGGACCGGCACCTCGGGCCCGGCCACGGCGCGGATCGGGACCGCGGCGGCGTTGCTGACCGTGGTCGCCACCAGCCGCCACCGCTGCCAGCCGAACGCCAGCCGCAGCAGCCGGTAGAGCGCCCGCGTGACCGGGTCCCACATGCTGTGCACGGTCACCACGCACGGCAGCCCGGCCCGCGCGGCGGCCCGCACGCCCATCCAGGCGAACGGCGAGACCGCCCCCGTGTGCACGTGCACCACGTCGGGGCGCAGGGACGTGAGCCGGCGCGTGAGATGCCCCACTCCGAACGGGTGAACGGGCAGGTCGAACGGCATTCTGGCGACGATCCGGTGGACCCCCGGCAGCGGCTCGCCCCTCGTCGCCGTGGCCACGGAGACGTCGTGTCCCGCCTCCCGCTGCATCCGCACGAGATCGGCCACCTGGACCTCGATCCCTCCGAGTCGCGGCAGGTAACAGTCGCTCACGTGAAAGATCCGCACCCCTCCCAGACTAATCTGGGCGTGTGCCTCCACGTACCGCAGTGTTCTTTCACGCTCACCCTGACGACGAGGCCCTGCTGACGGCGGGCACCATGGCGATGCTCGCGGCCGAGGGACACCGCGTGGTGCTCGTGGTGGCCACCGCGGGCGAGCGCGGCCTGGCCGAGATGGAGCCCGGCGAGGCGCTCGGCGAGACCAGGCTCAAGGAGCTCTACGAGTCGGCCGCGCTGCTCGGCTGCGCCCGCGTGGAGTGCCTCGGCTACGGCGACTCGGGGCTGAGCCCCAAGGGCGGCATCGCCGAGGAGCGGCCCGACAACGCCTTCATCGACGCCGACACCGAGGCTGCGGCCAAGGCGCTGGCCGCGATCCTGCAGGAGGAGGAGGCCGACCTGCTGGCGATCTACGATCCGGCGGGCGGCTACGGGCACCCCGACCACGTGCAGGTGCACCGGGTGGGCAAGCGGGCGGCCAAGATCGCCGGGACCGAGATCGTCCTGGAGGCGACGGTCAACCGCGATCCGCTGGTCAGGCTGCTGCGGCTGGCGGGGCGGTTCTACAAGTTCCCGCCGGAGTTCGACGTACGGACGTTCGAGAGCGCGTACTCGTCGAGCGAGACGATCACCCACCGGGTCAACGTCAGGAAATACACCCGCCAGAAACGGGCGTCCATGGCCGCGCACGCCTCCCAGGCCAGCGGCGGCGACAGCGACCGCACGCTCGCCGTCATGCTGAAGGTCCCGCGCCCGATCTACCGCCTCGTCTTCGGCACCGAGTGGTACGTCCGCCGCGACCTGCCGCCGGGCACCCGGCTCACTCATCCCTTCGACCAGTGGCCGAAATGATTCCTCCGAAGGAGGATCCTCGTCCGGCGACCCGTCAGACTGGACCCCGATGAAGAACAAGTGGCTCCAGATCGCGCTGTCCGTGCTGTCGCTCGGGCTGGCCGTGCTGCTCGTGGTCTACCTTCCGCAGATCGTGCGCACGCTCACCGGCAAGCCCGTCTCCTGGCACGAGATCGGCAAGGTCTTCGGCACGCTCGGCGCCGGCGAGATCGCGCTGATGACCGTGCTGTGGCTGCTGAGCCTGCTGGCGTACACGTTCGTGCTGACCAACTCCCTGCCCGGCCTCAACAACCTCCAGGGCCTCACGCTCAACGCGGCCGGGAGCGCGGTCAGCAACCTGCTGCCGTTCGGCGGGGCGGTCGGCGTGGCGGTGTCGTTCGCGATGACCAGGGGCTGGGGCTTCTCCAGCCGGTCGATCGTGGTCATGACGCTGGTCAGCGGCATCTGGAACACGATGTTCAGGTTCATCCTGCCGGCGGTCGGGATCATCGCGCTGCTGGCGGCCGGCGAGGCGCCCAATCCCACCGTCGCCAAGGCCGGGTGGACGGGCGCGATCTCGATCCTCGTGCTCTGCGTGATCGTGGCGGTCGCTCTTTACTGGGACCGCGCCGCCGTCGCGCTCGGCCGCGCGCTCGACGGCGTCACCCGGCTGCTGCGGCTGAAGATCCACGCCTCGGACGCGTTCCACAAGCTGCGTGCCGACACCGCCGGCGTCGTCAGGTCGAGATGGCCCGGGCTGTCGCTGGCGATGGTGTTCTTCCTGGGGTTCCAGTGGTCGATCATGGCGCTGTGCCTCCAGGTGACGGGCGCCTGGCCGGGGTTCGCCCAGTCGATCGCCGTCTTCGCCCTCTCCCGCGTGCTCACCGCCGTCCTGATCACGCCCAGCGGGGCCGGGATCATGGAGGGCGGCGTGGTGCTCCTCCTCACCGAGGGGTTCGGTGTCGGAGTCGCTCCGGCCACCGCGACCGCACTGCTTTTCGGCTTCTGGACTTACACTATCGAGATCCCGTTCGGCGGCCTGGCTCTGGGCGCATGGGCGCTCCTGCGCAGGCGCAACGGCCGGAACGCCGGGGCGGAGCCCCCATCCGCGATCTCGAAGGCCCAGTAGTGACAATCCCAAACCCATCAAAGACCTTGTGCGTGATTCCTAGGCCCGCATAGCGTGGCGGCTGACATGGTGGCGTTCCGAGTTCTGGGGCCAGTCGAGGCGTACGAACACGACGACGAACTCGACCTCGGCGGGTTGCGGCAGCGGGCCGTCCTCGCCCGGCTTCTCGTGGCCAGAGGTCAGGTCGTGCCCGTTGACACGCTTCTTTACGATCTGTGGGATGACGACGGGGCCAAGGGCGCGCAGTCGGGCCTGCAGGTCTACATCTCGCGCCTGCGCCGGGTGCTGGAGCCCGGCCGCCCGCGCGGGGGGCCCAACCGGCTGCTGGTGACGGTCGCGTCCGGCTACGCGTTGCGGGTGGCCTCCGACCAGGTCGACGCGCTCAAGTTCGAGCAGCTCGTCCGCGCGGCGGGCGAGCACCTCGAAGAGGGCGATCCGCAGTCCGCCCGAGGCCGCCTGGAAAAGGCGCTGGGCCTGTGGCGCGGCACTCCCTATTCCGACTTCGCCGACCAGTCGTGGGCCGAGGCCGAGGTCAACCGACTGGCGGAGCTGCGCCTCGTGACCCGCGAGCGGCACGCCGACACCGGGCTGCGGCTCGGCCTGCACGCCGAGACCGTTCCCGACCTGGAGGCGCTCACCACCGAGAACCCGCTGCGCGAGGAGGGCTGGCGGCTGCTGGCGCTGGGCCTCTACCGCTGCGGCCGGCAGGGCGACGCGCTGGCCGCGCTGCGCCGGGCCAGGAACATCCTGGCCGACGAGCTGGGCATCGACCCGGGGCCCGCGCTGCGCAAGCTGGAGTCCGACATCCTGGCGCAGTCCCCGGAGCTGGATCTGGCCGTCACCGCGCGCCCCGCGCGGCCCGCCGCGCCGGTCACCGACACCTGGCCGCCCAGGCCGGCCGCGGCCGTCGAGCCGCCGCCGCTGGAGCCCGAGCCGTTCGTCGGCCGCGACGCCGAGCTGGCCAGGCTGACCACGGCGGCCTCGCGCACGGGCCGGTTCCAGGTCGCGATCGTGGCCGGGGTCGCGGGCGCGGGCAAGACCACGCTGCTGCGCCAGCTGGAGAGCAGGCTCGCCACCGACGGCTGGATCACCGCGTCCGGCGCGTGCCCCGACTCCAGCGCCACCCCGCCGGGCTGGGCGTGGGTGGAGATCCTGCGCACGCTCACCGTCGCGACCGGCGCGGGCGAATACGCGCAGCTGCTCGCGCCGCTGCTCGACGACGCCGCCCCCGACCCCGACGAGGACGAGGCGTCCGGCGGCTTCCGGCTGCACCGCGCGGTCGGCGGCTACCTGGCCGGGGTCGCGCGCCGCGCGCCGGTGCTGCTGACCCTGGAGGACCTCCACTGGGCCGACGACCAGACGCTCGCCCTGCTGCGCGCGCTGCCGAGCCTGCTGGCGACCAGCCGGGTGCTGCTCGTGGTGACGTGCAGGGAGAGCGAGCTCGACGACCGCCAGTCCGACGTGCTGGCCGCGCTGGCCAGGCTGGGCCCGGTCCGCGTGGGCCTGTCGGGGCTCGACCCGAAGGCCGTGGCCGAGCTGGTCAAGGCGACGTGCGTACGCGACATCGACGAGGACGCGGTCGAGTCGATCGTCGAGCGCACGGGCGGCAACCCGTTCTTCGTCCGCGAGACCGTGCGCCTGCTCGACTCCGAGGGCGCGGCCGACCGGGCCAGCGCCACCGAGGTGCTCTCGCAGGTGCCCTCCGGCGTGCGCGACGTGCTGCGGCGGCGCATCTCGCGGCTGCCGTCGGGCGCCCAGCAGATCCTGCTCCAGGCCGCCGTGATCGGGCGCGACGTCGATCTCGACGTGCTGATCGCCGTGTCGGGCGACGAGGACGCGGTGATCGAGGCCGTGGAGGCGGCGCTGCTGGCCGGGCTGGTGACCGAGCCGGGTCCGGGGCTGCTCAGGTTCGACCATGACCTGGTGCGCGACACGATCTACTCCGACGCCTCCAGGCTGCGCCGCACGCGGCTGCACGCGGCCGTGGCGGCGGTCATCGAGCAGCACACGCCGTCCGACGTGGCGGCGCTTGCCCACCACTACTTCCTGGCCGACGCGGCCGGGAAGGCGGTCCACTACGCGGGGCTGGCGGCCGAGCAGGCGGAGCGGCGCTTCGCCCACCGCGAGGCGGCCACCCTGTGGGAGCAGGCGATCGCGGCGTTCGACCGCTCGCGCGACGAGCAGAGCGGCGCGCAGACGCCCGAGCGCAGCAAGGAGCGCCTGCGGCTCATGCTGCGCCAGATCAGGGCGCTGGCGCTGTGCGGCGACATGACGGCGGCCCGGCTGCTGCGCCGCCAGGCCATGGACGCCGCGCTGCCGCTGGGCGACCTGGAGATCACCGCCAAGGTGGCGGCGTCGCTGGCCGTGCCGCACAAGGGCATCGCGCGCGACTTCACCCGCACCGCGTGGGAGATCGTCGACATCACCGAGAAGGCGCTCATGGAGCTGCCCGAGGGTGAGCAGCGGCTGCGGGCCAGCCTGCTGACCACGCTGGCGCTGGAGCTGGAGGGCTCCTCCTCCCCCGAGCGCGGTCGTCAGGCGTCGCTGGAGGCGCTGGAGCTGGCCCGGCAGAGCGGCGACCCGACGCTGATCGCGGCGGCGCTGAGCGGGCGGCTGCGGCAGTCGTACGACATCCCCGCCGTGGACACCCGGGAGAGCATCGGCAGGGAGCTGCTGGAGGTCGCGCAGCGCTCGGGGCAGATGGCCACGCAGGCGCTGGCCCACCTGGTGCTGCTGGAGTGCGCGGCGGCCAGGGGCGAGTTCGCGGTCGCCGACCAGCACGCGTCCGCCGCCGACGCCCTGGCCAGGCAGTACGACCTGTCGGCGCCGGCCGCGGTCGTGGTCTGGTACGCGGGCCAGCGGCTGATGATCGCCGGCGACTACACGGGCGCGGAGCGGGCCTATCGCGACGCGACCAGGATGACGGCGCGGGCGGGCATGCTGGAGGGCCGCCAGGACCTCCCGCTGATCACGACGTTCTGCCTGCATCTGGTGGACGGCCGGGCGGCCGAGATGGTCGACCTGCTCGCCGACGCCCACCGGCGGGGCGCCAAGTGGACGCTCGACGCGTACGCGCTGGCCCTGGCCTCGTCCGGGCACCTCCAGGACGCCAAGGCCGTGGCCGCCACCCGCCCGCCGGTGCGGCCCGACTTCCTCTACGAGCTGGCGATGACCTGGCGGGCGCTGGCCGGCATGCTGCTCGACGACCGGGAGCGGATGGTCGACTGCTACGACAAGCTCAAACCGTTCGCCGACCGGGTGGCGGGCGCGGGCACCGGCGTGGTGGCGCTGTGGCCGGTGGCGCTGACGCTGGGCGACCTCGCCGTGCGCCTGGGCCAGCCGGACGCGGCCCGCGCCCACTACGAGAAGGCCCTGGAGGTGGCCGAGCGGGTCGGCGTGCCGCGCTGGGTGGAGGCGGCGCGGCGGTCGGTCAGCAGCTCACCTGGAAACGGTCGCTCATGACGGTCTTGACGCCCTTGGCCGACAGCTCGACGCGATACCAGCCGGGGTCGCCGGAGAGCTCGGGCCGCCACTCGACGGTCTGCGCGGAGCCCACGAAGCCGTCGTAGTCGACCAGGTACGTGCGCCACGACTTGGTGGAGGGGCTCCAGCGGGCGAGCTTCCAGCCGTAGTGCACGCTCCGGCCGGGCTCGGGGCTGACGAGCACGCTGCGCGCGACGAGCGGCCCCGAGCAGGCGCCGGCCAGTCCGCCGAGGGTGACCTGGCCGGGCTGGGCGGCCGGGGCCAGCTCCTCGGCGACGGGCACCTCGCGGGCCGACAGGGTGATGGTCGTCACGGCGGCCGGCGCGCCGTCGGCTGCGCTGTAGGCGGAGAAGCCGATGTACGCGCTGGTGAACGCCAGGGCGGCCACGATGAGCTTGACCGCGTTCGTCGTGCCACTCGCCAGGACGGCCGCGCTTCTCGACGCCATCTTCAACACCCCTTTTGCCTCACCCATAGAGTGAGCTCGGGTGGTTGAGGCCTGCTTGTCGGCTGGTTGCGGCGGCTTGCAAGCCGATATGGCGAAAGCTTGCAACTTGAACTAAGGTAAGGCTGACCTAAGGCTTGGGAGGGGTGGGAGAGCATGACCGGCATCGCCGATCCCACGAGGCCTTATTGGCTCGGTCTGCCCTACTGGCTGGTGGGCGCCATCCTGATCCTGGCCCTGTTCGGCGCGTTCCAGGTCTACTACTGGGTCGGGCGCAAGCTCGGCGTGAAGCTCTACGACTCGCGCGTCGGCGCCCGGGTGGGACGCGAGCGCATCGCGAAGATCGAGCACGTCGTCGAGAAGTGGGGCGCGCTGGCCGTCTACGGCTGCTTCTGGGTGCCCATGCTCCGGCACACGCTGCCGTGGGTGGCGGGGGCGCTGCGGGTGTCCTACCCCTGGTACGTGGTCGCGAGCGCGCTGGGCTGCCTGACCTGGGCGCCGATCTGGTGGTTCGGCATCACGGCGCTCGTGTGGGGCTGGCTGGAGCTGGCCGCGCGCTCGCCCGTCACGGCCGGGGTCGTGGCCGTGCTGGCCGTCGCGGCGGCGTTCTGGCTGGTGGTGCGGCGCAGGAGGAAGCGGCGCGCGGCCGCGTCAGAGAAGGCTCTGGTCTCCTAGGCCCCGCCCGGTCCGGTCGTCGATGGCGGCCTCGGGAGCGTTCCTGCGCACGGTCTCGATGCCGTTCACGCAGGCGGCCTTGCTCGGGTAGCCCTCGCCGACCGCGAGCGTCTGCCCGTTGTTCGCCACGAGGGCGAACCGGAATCCGCCCTGCCCGTCCTCACTGATCACGAACCTGCCCGCCACTGCCGCTCCTCTCTAACCTGGCATTGATTTACCCCCATCTGATCGGGCTTTATGGCGTAGTTAGGCAAACGGACCCTTGATCTCCTGTCAACATGATTGCCATGCGTATTGGGGGTTTCATTGGCTCCGCCGTACTCGCGCTGGTTGTGGGAGTCGCCTCCCCGGCCGCGGCGGCGGACGCGCCGGAGGTCGGGGCAAAGTCGGCGTACCTGGTCGACTCTGCGGGAACGATCCACTTCGGCAAGCGCGAGACTCGCCGGGTGCCCGTGGCCAGCCTGGTCAAGGTCATGACGGCGTACGTCGTGCTGCGCGAGGCCAGGCTGAACGACACGATCACGATCACGGCGACCGACGTCAAGCACGCGACCAGCAACGGCGCGACCACGGCGGCGCTGAAGAAGGGTGAGCGGCTCACGGTCAACGATCTGCTGTACGGTCTCATGCTGCCGTCGGGGGCCGACGCGGCCAACGCCCTGGCGCGGCGCTACGGCCCGGGCAAGACGGCGTTCGTCGCCAAGATGAACCGCGCCGCCCGCGCCTTGGGGCTGTCCGACACCCGCTACACCAACCCCGACGGCCTGCCCACCCCCGGGAACGGCGGCTACTCGACGGCCGTCGACCAGGTCAAGCTGGCGGAAAAGGCGCTGGACAACAGCACCTTCGCGGCCGTGACGGGCACCAAGGTGCACAAGGTGGCCAAGACCGCGCTACACCGGGCGCACACCTGGCGCAACTCGAACAAGCTGCTCTCGCGCGCCGACGGCGTGCTCGGCGTGAAGACCGGCTACACGCGCGCCGCCGGCTACTGCCTGCTCTTCGCCGGGGAGCGGGGCGGCAAGCGCGTGGTCGGCGTGCTGCTCGGGGACCAGAACGAGCGCCGCTTCGAGACGGCCGAGCGGCTACTGGACTACGCGGGCGAGCAGATCGCCGGCGGCTAGCAGCTCGCGGGTGTACGGGTCGGCGGGGGCGGCCCACACCTGACCGGCCGGACCGGTCTCGACGATCCGGCCGTGGCGCAGCACCGCCACGCGATGCGCCACGTGCCGGATCAGGGCCAGGTCGTGGCCGATGAACAGCTGGCCCAGCCCCAGCTCGTCGCGCAGCTCGGTGAGCAGGTTGACGATCCCGGCCCGTACGGACGGGTCCAGCGCGGACACGGGCTCGTCCAGCACGAGCAGCCTGGGCTCGCAGGCCAGGGCGCGGGCGATGCCGACGCGCTGGCACTGCCCGCCGGACAGCTCGTACGGCCTGCGCCGGGCGAGCGCGGGATCCAGGCGGACGAGGTCGAGGAGCTCGCGGACCCGGGCGGGGCCGGTCAGCGGGTCCCAGCGGCCCTGGACGCGCAGCGGCTCCGCGATCGCGTCGTGTGCCCGCAGGCGCGGGCTGAGCGAGCCGTACGGGTCCTGGAAGACCGGTTGCAGCGCGGGCCGCAGCGGGCGCAGGGCGCGCTCGTCGAGCGCGGTGAGCTCGCGGCCCTCGAAGCGCACCGAGCCCGCCTCGGGCCTGCGCAGCATGAGGACGGCGGCGGCGATGCTCGACTTGCCCGACCCCGACCCGCCGACCAGGGCGAGCGTCTCGCCGGCGGTCAGGGTGAACGAGACGCGGTCCACCGCCAGGACAGGCGTGGGGTAGCGGACGGTGAGATCGCGCACCTCCAGCAGGGGTGTCGTCATGCGGGCTCCTGGTAGAGGTCGGTGGCCGGGCCGGGCAGCTCGCCGAGCCGGTGGCAGGCGGCCAGCCTGTGTTCCCCGGTCTCCTGCGGCTGTGGCTCCCGCTCGTGACAGACGTCGGCGGCGGCCGGGCAGCGGGGGGCGAAGGCGCACCCGGGCGGCAGCGCTCCTGGCGCGGGCGGCGAACCGGCGATCGCCGGTAGCGGCCGTCCCGTCACCTCGCGCGGCGGGAGGGACGCGACGAGGCCGCCGGTGTAGGGGGCGCGCGGCCCGCGCAGCACCGCGCCGGCCGGGCCCGACTCGGCGAGCCGCCCCGCGTACATGACCAGGACGCGATCCGCGTACGCGGCCGCCGCCCCCAGGTCGTGCGTGATGAGCAGCACGGCCGGCCGCGTCCCCTCGCGGGGCTCCGTCAGCAGGCTGAGGATCCGGGCCTGGACGACGGGGTCCAGCGCGGTGGCCGGTTCGTCGGCGACGACGAGGGCGGGGTCGTTGACGGTGGCCATGGCGATCACCGCCCGCTGGCGCATCCCGCCGGAGAACTCGTGCGGGTAGGCGCGGGCCCGCCGCGCTGCGTCGGGGATGCCGACCCGTTCCAGCGCGGCCACCGCGCGCTCCCAGGCCTGCTTGCGGCCCAGTCGCCGCACGGCGCGGGCGAGCTGGTCTCCGACCGGGTACACGGGGCTGAGCACCGACAGCGCGTCCTGCGGCACGAAGGCGATCCGCCGGCCGCGTACCTGCCGGTAGATGTGCTCGGGCGCGCCGGACAGCTCCCGCCCGTCCAGGCGCACGCTGCCGGACATGCGCGCGCCGGGCGGCAGCAGCCCGAGCACGGCCCGGGCGGTCAGCGACTTGCCCGCGCCGGACTCGCCGACGACGGCGAGCGTCTCGCCCTCGGCCACCTCGAACGAGAGCCCCCGTACGACCTCCGTGCCCGCCACGCCGACCCGCAGGTCCCGTACGCGCAGCAGCGTCATGCGGCACCCCCGGTCCGGCGGCCCGCCGTGGAGAGCGAGACCGCCAGGGCGGCCAGCAGCAGGAGCATCCCCGCGGGGACCAGGGCCGCCCACGGCGCGCGCTCCACGTACGGCAGCGACTCGGCCAGCGTCAGGCCCCACTCCGGAGCGGGCGGCTGTGCCCCCAGGCCGAGGAAGCCGAGGGAGGCCATGGCCAGCGCGATCCCCGGCAGCCGCAGCACCGCGTGCCTGGCGACCGGGCCCGCGATCGCGGGCAGGACGTGGCGGGTCAGGATCCAGGCGGGCGAGGAGCCGATGGCGCGCTGGGCGGTCAGGTGGGCCGCGGCACGTACCTCTGCGACGAGGGCCGCGGCGTGGGCCGCGAGCGCGGGCCACGAGACGAGGGCGACCGCGACGGACGCGCCCGGCGTGCCGGGCCCGAGCACCGCCGCGACCAGGATCCCGGCGATCACCGGCGGCACGGCGTTGGCCACCTCGGCCGCGCCGGAGGCCAGCCCGGGGAGGAGGCCGACGGCCAGGGCGATGACGTACGAGCCCGCGCAGACCAGCGCGGAGACGCCGAGCGTGGCCGCGGCGCCATGACCCACCCTGGCCAGCACGTCCCGGCCCAGCGCGTCGGCGCCCAGCGGATGATCCCAGCTCGGCCCCGCCAGGCGCGCCGCCACGTCCACGGTCAGGGGGTCGAGCAGCGACCCCCACCCGACGGCGACCGCCAGCACGACCCCGCACACGCCGGCGACCGGGCCACCACCTCGCCCGCCACCGCCTCGCCGGCTGCCGTTTCCCTGGCCGCCGCCGATGGCCGGTGCGGGGAGCGAGAGGGCGGCGTCGCGGAGGCCTGGGCCGAGCATCCGGTGCCGGGCGGCGCTCGCCAGGATCCCGGCGAGCACACCCAGCAGGACCAGGGCGAGTACCGCGGCCTGGAGCAGCGGAAGGTCCTGAGCCTCCGCGGCCCCCAGCGCGGTCCGGCCGATGCCGGGCACCGCGAACACCGTCTCCACGGCCACCGCCCCTCCCGCCAGCCCCACGGCGACCAGCCCGAGCTGGGGCACCAGCGCGGGCAGCGCGCGGCGCAGCGCCGCCCGTGCGATGACGCCGGGACCACAGCCCGCCGAACGCCACAGCCCCACCCACGGCTCGGCGAAGGCCGCGGGCAGCGTGTCGTCCACCAGCCGCCCCAGGACCCCGCCGGCCGGGATGCCCAGGGCCAACGCGGGCAGCACCAGGTGCCGCGGCTCCTGCCAGCCGTAGGGCGGCAGGAGGCCCAGCCACACCGACAGCGTCACCAGCAGCACCGTCGCGATGAGGAATTCGGGCAAGGCCCCGAGCATCGCCGCCACCGCCCCCGTACCGCCGCCCCGCAGGGTGCCCCGCGCGCCGCGCACCAGGGTGGGCGCGCACAGGGCGCACGTCAGTGCCAGCGTCACCGCCAGCGCGGCGGCCATCAGCGTCAGCGAGACGCCGAGACCGGACAGCACCGACGGCAGCACCGCGCTCCCGTCCGCCCACGAGCGGCCGAAGTCGCCGCGCAGGACGCCGCCCAGCCACTCGCCGAGCAGCGGCAGCGGGCCGCCGTCCAGGCCCAGCTCGTGGCGGATGGCCTCCAACGCCTCAGGCGTCGGCTCCTGCTCGGCCGAACGGGCCCGCAGCAGCGACAGCGCGGCATCACGACCGGACAGCCAGGGCAACAGCCCGACCACCGCGACGACCGCCACGACCGCGACACCCCGCGAGAACAGCACCCCGCCGGTCATTTGAGGCGGGTCTCCGCCGTGATCAGGACGCGCTCGCGCGGGTCCTTCACCGAGTCCAGCACCGTGGTGGCATCGCCCTGGATCACGCGCTCGTGCAGCATCGGGACGGCGGCGTCGGTACGCAGGATCGCCGCCTCGGCCTCAAGGGTCGCCGCGTGCCTGGCGGGACCGGCGTCCGCCGCCGCGGCCTCGCGCACCGCCCGGTCGACGTCCTCGTCACACAGGCGGGCCAGGTTGAAGGAGCCGTCGCAGGTGAAGTCGGCCTGCATGTACGCCACCGGATCCCCCGAGTCGAGCACGGTCGCCCGGGAGAGGACGAACGCGTCGAACCTCCCGGCCAGCGCGTCCTCCTCGATGTGCGCGTACTCCCGTACGACCAGCTCGACCGCGAACCCCGCCTCCCGGAGCTGCTGCTGCAGCACGGAGGCGACCTCGGGCAGCTCGGCCCGGTCGGAGTAGGTGGCCAGGGTGATCGCCACGCCCTTCGCGCTCGCGGGGGCCGTACGCTCCCCCAAGCTCTCGCGGCCCTCGGCGGCCCACGGCAGGGCGGGCCCCAGCAGGCCCGAGGCCACGTCGGCGCGCCCCTCGTACACCCCCCGCACGAGTTGCCCCGCGTCGACGGACGCGCGCACGGCGGCGCGCAGGCCGGGGCTCTTGAACGGCCCCTTGGCGGTGTTCAGGTACAGGGTGTTGGTGCGCGGCATCGGCACCTCGCTGATCGTCTCCTTCGCCAGCAGCGCGGCCTGCGAGACCGGCACCGCCTCCGCGATGTGCGCCTCGCCGCTGCGGATGGCGGCGGCGCGGGCGGCGCCGTCCGGGACGAAGGAGACGTCGATGCCCGGCGCCTTGGCCTTCGTGCCCCAGTAGCCGTCGTGGCGGTCGAGGGTGGCGGTGGTGGTGCCGTTCACCTTGACCAGCTTGAACGGGCCGCTCCCGGTGCCGACCGGATCGACCTTGCCGTCGGTGCCGTACGCGCGCTCGGCCAGGATCGCCAGCTGCGGCGAGGACAGGCGGTGCGGGACCAGCGGGTCGGGCTCGCGGGTGGTCACGACGACCTTGCCGCCCTCGGCCCTCGCGGTCAGCTCGACGCCGTCGAGGATGCGCGGCTTGGGCGTGGCCTGGGTGGCGCGGGTCAGCGCGGCAGCGGCGGCCCCGGCGGTCAACCGGCTGCCGTCGTGGAAGGTCACGCCGTCGCGGACGGTGAACTCCCAGGTCCGTTCGGAGGTACGGGTCCACGCGGTGGCGAGGGCGAGTCGCGCGTCGCCTCTCGCGTCCAGGTTGACCAGGGTCTCGGCGGTGGACCAGCGGGAGAGCTTGAAGGCGTCGTCGCTGAAGGGCGACAGGCCGGAACGCGGCGGCTGGAGCATCGCCACCTTGATCCGGCCCGTGCTCTGCCCGCCCGCCGGGGCGGAGCACGCGGACAGGGAGAGGACTGTCATGAGGGCAAGCCAGAGGCTGCGATGTTGCACGGATTGTCCCAAATTCAGGGGGAATGAGCGGGACGAGACACTAGCATATGATAACCGTTTCCATATTCACATCCGATAAGCGCGCCCCTCGACGCCCCACTCCCCGAACGGCGGCCGCTCTCCCCGGTCGATCGCCCGGATGGAAGGGCGGCCCACATGGGCGAACACCAGCCGCCCCACCCCGTGATCGCGCGCCTCCCGCGCGACCTGGAGCACGCTCGCATGCCCGCCCACACCCCCGGCGAAGCGGATCGGCCGGTCCCAACCGGCGGCGTCGGCGAACATCAGGTCCACCCCGGCCGCCCAGTCCGGAAAGCCCCAGAACTCCGGCGCCCAGACGGCCCGCGCCCCGGCCGTCCTGATCAGGTAGCCGTAGGTGGGGTGAGAGGTGTGGCTGACCGGCAGTGGCACGATCTCCACTCCCGCGGTCTCGAAGGTCGCCACCGCGGCGGCCAGCCCGAGCGCCCGCGCCGTACGGCGGATCTGGGGCATCAGTTCGGCCCGCTCATCGCAGACCAGCCAGCCGTCGAGCCGCTCACCGGCCGCGGCGTCGCCACCCCCGTCGAGCAGGACGCGGTGACCGCGCCAGCCGACCAGTAGCCCGGCCGGGCTGTAGCGCGGCGAGTTCATCGCACCGACCCCCACCAACCGCAACCACACGACCGCCACCCCCACCCCAGACGCAGCCGCTACCCACTCCCCCAGCCCGACAACCGACGTCGACGACGCGCCCACACCGCAGGCGACCACCAGCGGCCAGGGGACCCGCGAAAAGGGCTCACCCGAAGGTGATCTTGCCGCTCCCAGGAAGCGTGCTCATCCCCCGAGCGGCGCAGCCGAGGATGGCCGCCGCCGGCGAGAGGCCGCCGCGGACGCGCTCCCCCTTGAGCGCGCCGGCGGCGATGGTGCCGGTGAGCAGGGCGTCGGCCGGATGCTGGGTGGCGAGCCGGTCGGCCTTGATGCGCAGCCTCGAGGTGCCGACGGGCCGGCCGTCCCCGCCGAACCAGGTGATGACGGCACCCCCGCGCACCTCGCGGGCACTTGTGCACGAGGCCTCCGCGGTCGCCTTGACGGCGACCCAGGCGGAGCGGAGGGACGGGGCCGAGCCGTCGGGTGAGGTGCAGTCGGTGAGCTGGAGGTTCCCCCGGGCGGCGACGCGCCGCGGCGTGAGGCCGACCTGCGGCGTGAACGCCAGCGGCCGCTCGGACGGCGTGGCGACGGCACAGGTCAGGGCCGGGTCCGGGAGGCCCGCCGGGGCCGAGGTGGCGATCGCGATGATCCAGTCCAGGTACATAAGCCTTCCCCGTTGGCTGCTGTACGTAATCAGCACCTCACATTGTGCTGCATCACGCGGTACGGCACGCCGGATCCAGCCGATCCGCGGTCCACCTGAGCGAGTGCGCCACCCGTACGCGCACCTTGGCCCTCGCGCGGTGCGGCTGCCGAGGTGCGCCCGGCAGGGCTTCGCCGAGCGACTCCCGGTAGCCCATCGCGGTCTGGTGAGCGAGCACTTGCATGGGATCCATAAACCCTCCTTAATCAATTAAGACCTTAATCGATTAAGACAAGCCGGGCAAGCTCTTCGGTACGGTGGGACGATGGCCAGGGTGACACTGCAGACGATCGCCGACCGGCTGGGCGTGTCCCGGGCCACCGTGTCCTACGCGTTCTCCCGGCCCGACCAGCTCAGCGACGGGCTGCGGCAGCGGATCATGGAGGTGGCCGACGAGCTCGGCTACGCGGGGCCCAACCCGACGGCGCGATCGCTCCGGCTGGGGCGGGCGGGGGCGCTCGGGCTGCTGTTCAGCGAGACGCTGGCCTACGCGTTCGCCGACCCGTACGCGATCGGCTTCTTCCAGGGGCTGGCGACGGCGGCCGAGGACGCGGGGGTGGGGCTGCTCATCCTGCCGCTGCCGCACGGCGACCGGCGCAGCGAGACGGTCAGGGACGCGGTGGTCGACGCGTTCTGCGTGATGTCGCTGCCCGACGGGCATCCGGCGCTGGCGGAGGTGCTGGCCAGGAAGCTGCCCGTCGTCGTGGTGGACGAGCCGTACGTGCCGGGGCATCCGTTCGTGGGGACCGACGAGCCGGCGGCCGCGGCGGCGGCGGCGCGGCACGTGCTCGAGCTCGGGCACCGGCGGATCGGGGTGGCCATGGTCGGGCTGCACGACGACGGCCACACCGGCTGGGCCTCCCCGGAGCGCCAGGAGGGCGCGGTGTTCGAGGCCATGCGGCGGCGTGCCGGCGGCTACCGGCAGGCGTGCGAGGAGGCCGGGATCGACTGGTCAGGGGTGCCGTTCTACGAGGTGGCGCGCAACTCCCGCGAGGCCGGCAGGAAGGCGGGGCACGCGCTGCTGGGGCGGGACCCGCGCCCCACGGCGATCCTCACCAACACGGACGTGCTGGCGCTTGGAGTCCTCGACGCCGCCGCCGACCTGGGGCTGGAGGTGCCCGGGGAGCTGTCGGTGGTGGGGTTCTCCGACAGCGCGGCCGAAGAGGCGGGGCTCACCACGATCCGGCAGGCCAAGCAGGAGATGGGAGCGGCGGCGGGGCGGCTGCTGCTGTCGGGGGCCGCGGCGGAGCCGGAGCGGCTGGTGTTCCCGCACGAGCTGATCGTCCGCGCCTCGACCGCTCCCCCGGCACACGCTTGACGAACCAGGTCACCCCAGGAGGAGCAGCACGCCCGCCGCGGCGCTGACCAGGGCGGTGGCGCCGTGTATGCCCCACGAGAGGCTGGGGTGGCCGCCGCGCCTGGCCACGATGAGCGCGTCGCCGACGGGGATGACGCTCATAACCAGGATGACCCACCCCAGCGTGTGCGCGTCCGCCACGGCGATCATGACGAAGATGGCCAGGGCGGTGCCGAGGTCACGAACGGCCTTCACGGAGAAGTAGGCGCCCGTGTCCATCCCCGAGGCCGAGCCCGGCACGCCGTACGCCTTGGCCGCGGCCTCGGGGACGAAAAAGAAGCGCAGGCTGACCACGACGAGGCCGATGCCGACCAGGGCTGCGATCACATAAGCGGTGGTGACCATCTTGTGCACTCCAAGCGAGAGTCATCGGTAGAAGTGCTAGCAACGCTAGCCTAGCGACGACTCGATGTCTAGCAGTGCTAGAAACTGGTCGCCTAGTCATGCCAGACCGCGGCCACCTCCTCGGCGATCCGCTGCGACCGGCCCAATTCGGCCACTCCCGCACCTCGTCGCCGAGCCACCGGGCCACCTGCGCGCGCCGCTCCGCCTCCGGTACGGTCCTCGCGGCCAGCGCGAGCCGCCCCATCCGCGCGCCGAACTCCTGGGACGTCTTGGACCTGGACAGGTTCCACACCATGCGGAACAGGCCCAGCGGCGACGACGTCGGCCTGCTCTCCCCGGTCGGAGGCTCCAGCTGCCTGGCGTACAGGTGCTCGGGATCGAGCCCGGAGGCGAGTTGCGCGCCCACGAGCGCGCCGGCGGACGTGCCCACCACCAGGTCCGCCTCCCGCAGGTCGACGCCGTTCGCGGCGAGCCCGGCCAGGACACCCGTCTCCCAGGCGATCCCCAGCACCCCGCCACCACCCAGAACCACTGCTCTGCTCGTCATCCGCACTCCTCGGGTCGAGTCCGGCCCGGCCGCGGGAAATCGGTTACCGACCGGGAGTCACGTAGGTAAGGTTGCCCTCACACCTCTCCCGAAGGACAGCCCCATGGCGCAATTCATCGAGGTCCGAGCGACGGTCGAGGGCCATGAGAGGGCGGCCGCCCTGGCGAAGGGCATCTTCAGCGCCGGCCTGGCGGCCTCGATCGACATCGCCGAAGTGCCGTCCCCGCGCCGTGACACGACCGTCTGGGAGCTCACGCTCATCACGACGGACGGTCAGGTCACCACGCTCGAACGGCGCATCAGGGAGACCGCCGACGGCTGCTCCGTCACCAGCCGGCCGGTCTCGCCCGACGCCGACGGCTACCCCGACTGGCTCTGAGCCCTGCTACGCGCCTCCTCGTTCGAGGGCGGTATCCACCCATTCGGCAGCCCGCACCGCGCCGGTCCGGATGCCCCGGTCGCTCACCTTGGCGTCCACGGCGGTGTACGTGACCTCGATGACGAGGTTGTCCCGGAGGAACGTCAGCTTCGTGTAGTGCACGCCACCCGCGCGGGGGCCGACGTCGGCGGCGAAGGCCTCCTCGCCGATGCCCGGCACGTCCCGTGACCCCGTGGTCGAGTCCCTGAACACCCGCTCGACCCCGATGTCGTCCCGCCGCCATTCGACCCCCGAGGAGGCGTCGGGGGCGAGCTCCTGCCGCCGGAGGAACTCCTGGCGCGCCGCCGATGTCCTGGGGTGCCACGATTTGGCGGCGTCCGGTTCGGGCCCCAGCGGTGTCACGTCGAGGGCCCGGCCTTGTGACGTCCAGGTGCAGCCGCCGGTCTTGTCGTCGTACCGTTCGCGCGGCCGCGGGACGAGTCGCCGTACCTGACCCGGTTCGAGGAGGGCGCAGTAGTCGATGGGCCGGGAGAACCGGCCGCTCTCCTGTGGCGTCGGGCTCGCGGTGAACTCGGAGTCCGAGAGGTCCGAGAAGTCCGGCATTTCGGAACTCCCCGGGGAGAGGGCGATGATCGCCAGTGCCACGAAGGGGCTCACGAAGAGGGCCACCATGATCCGGTCGCGTAACCTCCGAGAGGTCGGGTCCACGGCCTTCGCCGGGCGCGGCGGCGCGGGGACCTCCCGGCCCCGTACGGGCGACAGCCGCGTCTCTTGCTCGTGCGCCGAAAGCCCGGCACTCCCGGCCTTCGTGAACCTCGGGCTCGGCGGCTCCACCACGGTGGACGCACCGGCGGGCGCACCGGCGATCGGCTCCGCCACGGCGGGCACGTCGTCCGGCTGCTCCGGGGGTGGGGCGGACTCGGCGACAAGGGTGCGGACGGCCTCGGCGACGGGGTCGGGCAGCCACCGGGCCTCGGTGTACAGCTCGGCGAGCGCGCCACCCCCCGTGGCACCGTCCGACAGCTCGTCCAGCAGCGCCGTCGCGCCCGGCCGCTCCTCGGGCCGCTTCTCGAGGCACCGGCGCACGATGGAGCGAAGCCGGGGCGGGAGCCCTTCCAGGTCCGGCTCCTCGTGCACGGTCCGGTACCACAGCCCCTGCCATGACCCGCCCCCGAACGGCCCGGTCCCCGTGGCGGCGTACGCGAGCACCGCCCCCAGGCAGAACACGTCACTGGCCGGCCCCACCGAGTCCCCCGTCAACTGCTCGGGAGAGATGAACCCCGGCGTTCCCACGGACACGCCGGTCCGCGTCAGCCTGCTGCCTTCCACCGCCACGGAGATGCCGAAGTCGATGACCCGCGGCCCGTCCACGGCCAGCAGCACGTTGGAGGGCTTCAGGTCCCGGTGCACCACCCCCGCCGCGTGGATCGACTCCAGCGCCTCGGCCAGCCCGGCCCCCAGCGCGAGAACGGCCTCCTCGCGCCAGGTCCCGTGCTCGGCGACGGCCTCGTCCAGGGACAGGCCGGGCACGTACGCCGTCGCCAGCCACGGCGGCGCCCCCTCCGGATCGGCGTCCACCACCCCGGCCGTGAAGAACCCGCTCACCGTGCGGGCCAGGGAGATCTCGCGGGCGAACCGCTGCCCGAAGTCCCGGTCGGCGGCGAGCTCCGGGTGCACGACCTTGACCGCCACCGCGCGTCCGCTCTTCGACCGCCCCAGGAAGACCCGCCCCATCCCGCCGGCGCCCAGCCTCGCCTCGATCCGGTACGGTCCCACCTTCCGCGGATCCTCCGGCCGCAGCACCTCGAACACGGACACGCGCCCTCCCCAGGGTCCGCGATCAGACGTGTCGAATCACCACATTAGCCCGATCGCCGAAGGAGAGGGATCAACTTCACATAGCGACGGTCAGCTGGAGCAGCGGCGCCGCCGAAGGCGCCGAGGGAAGGTCCCCGACCGCCGCCAGGAGGGCGTCCACCCTGTCCGGCGGCAGCGCCCGTCCCGCGTTGGCGCGGAACTTGACCCCCAGCTCGTCCGCCGTCAACGGGTGCTCCGGCCCGCCCCGCGAGGAGTCCACGCGGTGCTCCAGGGTCGAGCCGTCACGCAGCCGTACCCGCATCACCGCCGCGAACGCGCGCGGGAAGATCTCCGACGCCCGCTCGTCCGCCACGCAACGCACCCGCTTGGCCAGCTCCAGCCGCTCCGGGGACAGGGCGGCGAAGTCGTCCAGGGAGAGCCCGAGCCCGCCGCCGCCGTGCAGCGCCGCCGCGACCGTGTACGGGCCGGAGAACTTCGCGTGGTACGGCGACCTGGGCGCGGTCTTCTCCTCCCTGGGCTCCGCGATCGTGCGCAGCACCGGGGCGGGCACCCCCAGCTCGATGTCCTCGACGTCGTCCGGGGACAGGCCGCCGGCCCGCAGCGCCAGGGCGCAGTCGATGGCCGGGTGGGTGAAATGGTTCGTCGGGTAGGGCTTGTAGACCGTGCGCAGGAGCTCCCACCGCTCGCCCAGGCCGGACAGCAGCGCGGCGTCGTCGTACCGGCCGTCGAGCCAGGCCTGGAAGAACCCGAACCGGCCCTCCAGCACGGTCGGCGGCCCGGTCACGCCTTCCAGGGCGAGCACCGCGGCCGAGACGCCCGCGTGCGCGGCCCAGCCGCAGTGGACCCGCTTGATCGTCCCGCCCGTGCGGTTGGCCTCGATCACGCCCGCGCCCATGCTGGCCGCCACGCCGACCGCGTGCGCGATGCCGTCCGCCGTGAGGTCGAACAGCAGCCCCGCCGCGACCGCGGCGCCCAGCGTGCCGCAGATGGACGTCGCGTGCTGGCCCTTCTCGAAGAAGAGCGAATTGCGCGCCTCAGGCAGGTAGGAGGCCATTCCGAGGCGGTTGCACACCTCGACGCCCGCCGCGATCGCCGCGGCCAGCGCGGCTCCGCTCGCCCCGGTCGCCTCGGCGACGGCCAGCGCGGCGGGCACCACGGACGCGCTCGGGTGCAGCACCGACGGCAGGTGCGTGTCGTCGTAGTCGAGCGCGTGCGCCAGCGTGCCGTTGACCAGCGCCGCCGCCGGCGCGGGGAGCCGGTCGCCGCTGCCGATCGCGCTCGACTCCTCGACGCCGCCCCACCGGCGTACGGCCCGCAGCACGGCCGGTCCCGCGTCGCCCTCCGGCTCGGCGTAGGCGGCCAGGCAGTTGCCCAGCACGTCGAGCACCCGTCCGGTCACATCGTCGCGCACCCGGTCGGGAACGCCCTTGTCACGGCAGGCGACGGCGAACTCGGCCAGCCGCTGGACATGGGTTGTCATGGTCCCTCTCAGGTCAGTCGATCACGGCGAGCGGACGGACGGGGGCGCCGGTGGCGCCGACGACCGGCAGCGGGTTCAGCACCAGCACGAACTCGCGTGCCCCCGAGTCCAGCAACTCGGACAGCCGCATGGTCTCCACGATGTTGATGCCCGACTCCACCAGCATGATCCGGTGCACGGGCAGCGTGGCATGCCCGCGACCAGGCGCGATGTGCTCGAAGGCGATGGACTCGCCGCCCACCACGCGCGGCCGGCGCTCGGCCAGCCAGCGCGCCGCCTCGACGCCCGGCCCGGGAACGCCGCCCCGCTGCCCGACGAACTCCTCCGCCGACGACCACAGCCGCGACCAGCCGGTGCCGATGAGCACGGCGTCGCCGGCGCGGATCTCCAGGTCGCCGGCGGCCCGCGACAGGTCGTCGGCGGTGATCTCGTAGCCGGCCGGCAGCGTGTCCACGCCGTGCACGGCGGCCACGTCGAGCAGGACGCACCGGCCCACGTACGGCTCGAAGGTGTCGATGCCGAGCGCGCCGAACCCCTCGTGCGACATCACCTCGGACGCGGGCCGCCCGCCGTACAGGAGCCCTTCCTGCGAGACGTGCGCGAGCGCGTCGACGTGCGTGCCGACGTGGCCGCCCGTGACGATGATCTCGTTGGCGGCGGAGCCGCCGTCCGGCCTGACCATGTCGCCGTGCCTGCGCTCCAGCGCCATCCGGAACGGGGGGTGGTTCGGTGACTGCGGCATGCCTTTGCGCATCGGCTGCGCGAGATCAAGGACACGCGCCCCTTCCAGCGCCTTCCACAAGGACATCTCGGACGGCTCTCCTTATGTTCCGATCATGAAAACAGCGTCTCGACAGTACACAAGACGGACAAAACCGGCTCAATCAGCCCGCAGATCGCATCAACCCATGACAGGCGATCGCCGCGGCGGCCACCACGTTGAGCGAGTCGACGCCCGCCGCCATCGCCGACCGGCTCATCGGGATGCACACCGCCCGGTCGGCCTCGTGCAGCCAGTGGGAGGAGAGCCCGTCGCCCTCGGCGCCGAGCAGCAGCGCGACCCGCTCCGCCAGCTCGACGGTGTCCAGGGGCGTGGCCGCCTGGTCCGGGGTGAGGGCCAGGGTCTGGAAGCCCGCCTCCCTCAGCTGCGCCAGCCCGCCGAACCAGTCGTCCATCCGCGCGTACGGGATCGAGAACACCGCCCCCATCGACACCTTCACCGCCCGCCGGTAGAGCGGATCCGCGCACCGGGGCGACAGCACGACCCCGTCCACGCCCAGGGCGGCGGCGCTGCGGAAGATGGCGCCGATGTTGGCGTGGTCGACCAGGTCCTCCAGCACGAGCAGCCGCCGGGCGCCGCCCTTCAGCAGGGTCTCGACGGCGGGGAGCGGGAGGCGTTCCATCGAGGCGAGGGCGCCGCGGTGCACCTGGAAGCCGACGATGCCCGACATGATCTCGTCGCTCACCACGAAGACCGTCGCGTCGTCCAGGACGTCCTCGAGCGAGGCCAGCCAGCGAGGCGTCGTCAGGACCGAGCGGATCGGGTGGCCGGTGCCGATGGCCCGCCTGATCACCTTCTCCCCCTCGGCCAGGAACAGGCCGCGCGACGCCTCCAGGCTCTTGCGCAGCTCCACGTCCCGAAGCCGGGTGTAGTCGGACAGGCGTGGGTCGTCGGCGTCGGTTACGTACTCAAGCACCTTCCGATACTGCCATGCGCCGCCTGACCTGCCAGACCGCCGCGTAGGAGGCGAGCACCAGGCACAGGCCGATCAGCGTTCCGGCGCCCGTCTTGGTGATCACGCTGGGCAGGCCCAGGTGCGGGACGGGCTCGTCCACGAGGGGCCAGAGGAACGCTCCAGCCACCGTGCCGATCGAGCACAGCGTCATGACGACCGCACGCACGCGCGGGGCGATCCGCAGGCGTTCCGGTACGGGGGCCGCGGGCATCCGGGACAGACCGCGCCAGCCCCACCACACCACGACGGCCAGGCCGATCACGGACGAGACGTACTGCAGCAGCCGGAAGAGCCTGATCACGCCCATGACCGAGACCGCCAGCCAGCCGCCCCACTCCACCGGGCCGGTGGAGTGGGTGAAGGAGTCCCACAGGACGTGGCTGGCCGCGCCGATCACGCCCCCGACCGCCATGGGGAGCAGCCGCAGCCGGGACGGCGCCAGGAGCGCGGCACGGCCGGCCAGCGAGGACGGGAGCAGCGAGATCAGCGGGTCCCTGAAGACGCCGTGGAAGAGCGGCAGCAGCACCAGCACGGCGGCCAGGTCGATGGTGACGACACCGAGCCAGGAGTGCCAGTTGCCGTAGTCGGGCAGGAACGGCAGGAAGATCGGCAGATCGGGCACCATCGACCCCAACGCCATCGCCCACGGATCGGCGAACCTGCGTACGCGCTGTGACGAAATCAGCGGCACCATCGCGGCCACATGACTGGGCGTGAACGGCAACCGGCCCTCCCTCGGCGTTCCGGGCAACCTTCGCGACCTGGCGATCAACGCTCATTATGCGGGCAAGCTTGACCATCCTTTGCCCGGACGAAACTACGCTACTGTCTGTAATGGGTACGGTACGTATCGCTGTCGACGGCCGGATAGCCGGGAGTGCGGGGGGTCATGGTGCCTGACCAGCGGATTCATGAGCGTCCGGCCGCGTCAGCCGATTGGCTGCGCGCAGCCCGCGCCGCCCGGTCGCTCTCCGTCGCCACCCTGGTCTGGCTGAGCGTGGAAAGCACGCTCGGCCTGGCCGCCGGCTTCGCGGCCCACTCGCTGGCGTTGATCGGCTGGGGGCTGTCGGCGTTCGTGGAGGCGGCGGCCAGCCTGATCGTGGTGTGGCGGTTCACCGGCGCCCGCACGCTCTCGCCGCACGCGGAGAACACCGCCAGGAAGGCGGTCGCGGTGAGCTTCTGGCTGCTCGCGCCGTACCTCGTCCTGCACGTGGCGCACGACCTGGACGCGGGGCACCGGGCCACGCCGAGCGTGCTGGGGATCGTGGTGACGACGTTCAGCCTGGTCAGCATGCCGGCGCTGGGGATCGCCAAGCGGCGGCTCGGCGCGCGCCTGGCGTCGGAGGCCACGTCCGGCGAGGGGACGCAGAACCTCATCTGCGCGGCCATGGCGGCGGGGGTGCTGGCGAGCCTGTGGCTCAACACGCTGGGGTGGTGGTGGGTCGATCCGGTCGTGGCGGTGGTGCTGGCGGCGGTCGCCGTACGGGAGGGAAGCCGGGCGTGGCGCGGCCATCAGTGCTGCCATTAGCCCCCGATTCGCCGATCATGCATATCTCTCAGAAACCGTCACGCACGCGGCCAACACCACCCACACAGGGTAATCACCGCACCAAAAGGGCTGTTTTCCCGCACTCGCCACACCGAGTATCGTTCCCGGAGTATTGCGGAGCATCTCCCGCTAGGGTCTCCGGAAGGTCTCAAGCACACCTAAGAGGACATCGTGGGGCGACACCGCACAGACGAGCTTGATGGCGGATACAGAGCGCACGAACCACCCCCAGCCCGCAGAAGGTCGAACGGCCGCGGCAGGGTTCTCGTACCGCTGGCCGGTGCCGTCGCGCTGGCCGTGCTCCTCGGTGTCGCCGCGTTCGTGATCTTCAACCGCGACCACGACTGCTCGGGCGGCAAGCTGGCGCTGCGGGTCGTCGCGACGCCCGACATCCAGCCCGCGCTGAACAAGGTCGCCGGCAACTACAACAAGGCCATGCACTCGATCGACAGCAAGTGCGTCGAGGTGACGGTGGCCAAGGAGGCCGCGGCCAGGACCGCGAACGCGGTGGCCGCCGGCAAGGCCAAGGCGGACTTCTGGGTGGCGGACTCCAGCCTCCTCATGGAGAGCCTGCGCAACACCCCGGCCGGCCAGGCCCTGCCGCAGATCGAGGGGTCGATCGCGACCTCGCCCGTGGTGCTGGCGACGGCGAAGTCGTTCGCGTCGAAGCTGAGCGGCGCCCTCCAGCCGAGCTGGGCCGCCATGATCTCGGCCGCGAACGTGGCCAACGTGGACGGGCCGGGCAAGAAGGTCCGCGTCCTCGCTCTCGACCCGCAGAAGAACTCCGCCGGGCTGGCCGCGCTGCTGGCCGCCGCCGGCACGGCGAAGGAGGCCGGGCTGGACAAGGCGCTGGTGGGCGCGATGAAGGAGCTGTCGGGCCAGCTCGCCTCCGACCCCACGGCGCTGCTGGCCAGCCTCACCGTGAAGTCCGGCAGCAGGGTGCCCATCGGCGTCACCTCCGAGCAGGCCATCTACGCCCACAACGCGAAGAAGCCGGAAGCGCCGGTGGTCGCGCTCTATCCCAAGGAAGGCACGCTCAACCTCGACTACCCGGTCACGATCCTGACCAAGGACCCGGCGGTGCTCAAGGCGGCGGCGGACTTCAAGCAGGACCTCGCCACGGAGTCGGCCAAGAAGACCCTGCGCGACGCGGGCTTCCGCAGCACGGACGGCAAGGCGGGCGACGCGCTCGCGACGGACAAGGGCTTCAAGCAGGAGACCCCGACCGCGCTGGAGCCGCCGGACGGCAAGACCGTGGCCAGGATGGTGCAGACCTGGTCCCGGCTGAACCTCGGCAGCCGCCTGCTCACGCTGCTCGACGTCTCGGGCACGATGGCGCTGCCGGTCCCCGGTACGGGCATGACCCGCATGCAGGCCATCAACAAGATCGCCACCGAGGGCCTGAGCCTGTTCCCCGCCGACTCCGAGCTGGGTCTGTGGACGTTCTCCACGCATCTGGACGGACAGGGCAAGGACTGGAAGGAGCTCGTCTCCATCGGACCGGTCAGCGAGTCGGTCAACGGCACGCTGCGCAAGGACATGCTGGGCAAGGCGTTCTCCTCGATCCAGGCCAAGCCCACGGGCGACACCGGGCTGAACGACACGATCAAGGCCGCGTACACGCAGCTGACGAAGACGTACCAGGAAGACAAGATCAACACGCTGCTGGTCCTCACGGACGGCGCCGGCAACGACGACCCGGACGGCGGCGTCAAGAACAGCGAGATCCTGCAGTTCCTGAAGAAGACCTACAACCCGAAGCGGCCCATCAGCATCCTGCTCATCGCCTTCGGCCCGGAGGCCGAGAAGGGCAAGCAGCAGATGGACGCCCTGGCCAAGGCCGCGGGCGGCGAGGCGTACATCGCCAAGAACGTCCTGCAGGTGCGCGACTTCTTCCTCCAGGGCATGGAACGCCGCCTCTGCATGCCGGGCTGCGACGGCTGAGAGCCGACCGAGGTGCACCCTGCTTATTGCCTCACTTCGTGAGGCGGGCTCAGTCGCCATGGAGCCATGCCCGATGGGCATAAGGGGCGAACCCATCACAATGAGGCCGCGTCCTCTCCGCGTGGGGCTTGAGAGCCCGTTCTACCCGCGGGGGAGGAATTCGTGCCTGGATGGCCGTCCGTCGGTCGCGCCGAGGATCATGAGCTGTTCGAGGCTCTGCGGCGCGCGGACACCGACGCTCCCGCCAAGCTGTACGACTGCTACGGCGAGCGGCTGCACGACTACGCCGCCTCCTTCGCCCAGGACCTGGCCGCCGAGGCCGTGCACGACGCCCTGGTCACCGCGCAGGGGTGCGTGCACCGGCTGAAGGAGCCGGCCAGGATGCGGGCCTGGCTGTACGCGCTGACCAGGTTCCAGGTGCGGGCCAGGATGTCCCGCCGGACCCCCGTGGACGGCGTGCCGCTGCCGGAGCTCGAGGCGCAGGGGGACCCCGAGCTGACCGACCTCGTCCACGAGACGCTGGGCGAGCTGAGCAGGAACGAGCGCGAGGTCCTGGAGCTGTCGCTGCGCCACGGGCTGACCCCGGCCGAGGTCGGCGCGGTGCTCGGGCTGACCTCGCGGCAGGCGACCGGCAGGCTCACCAGGGCCCGCGACCAGCTGGAGAACGCCGCCGCGGCCGTGGTGCTGGCCAGGACGGGCCGGGCGCACTGCCCCGACCTGTCGGCGATGCTGGACGGGTGTGAGGGCCCGCTCACCCCGCTGCTGCGGCGCAGGTTGTCGGGCCACATCGGCGGGTGCGAGGTGTGCACCGAGGGCCGGCACCGGCAGGTCTCGGCGACCAGGCTCCTGGACCTGGTCCCGGTCGCGTACCCGCCCATCTCGCTGCGCCGCCGGGTGATCGACACGTGCGTCAACCCCGAGCGCGACCAGACCCGCACCTTGATCACCGATCGCGGCGACAGCTTCGACCGGACCGGGTTCCCCGTGGCCGTCGAGAACCGCTCGCGGCGGCGCAGGCCGCGCCGCCTCGCGCCGGTGCTGCTGGCGGGCGCGTGCGTGCTGGCCGCGACGGGGGCCATGGTCGTGATCAACGGCCGCGACGTCTCGACCGGCACGCCTCTGCGATCGGCGCCCTCCCCCTCCTCCCCCGCCGCCTCGCTCGACCCGGGCGAGGAGAGCCCGTCGCCCGATCCCTCACCGGAAGAGGACGAGCTCACGCCGGCCCCCACCCCCACCCCGACCCCGAGCCGCACTCCCGGCACCCGCGCCACGCCGGTCGAGCGGCCCAGCGCCCGGCACGCCGCCGGGCCGACGCCCACCCGCCGCAGGCCCGCGCCCGGCGCCCGGCTCCGAACCTCCTGCCCGAAGGCGATCGACGGCGCCGCCAAGATCGGCCTCGGCGCCCGCAACGCCACGGTCTCGTGGGTGGCGACCGCCTCGCAGGGGCTGGACGTGTTCCCCGCGAGCGGGTCGATCAAGGCGGGCGGGTCGGTCGCGATCTGGGTCACGATCGTCGACCCGAACGCCGCAGGCCGCGGCCGCGTCGCGTTCACGTCGAACGGCGGGAGCGCGAGCTGCTCGCTGTCCTGGGACGGCGACGGTCCCGAGACCTCCGACCCGACCGACGAGCCGACGAACTCCAGCGAACCGAATCCGTCACCCTCCGTAACCGCGTCAGCCGAGAATACGGAGACGCTGGAGGGGTAAAACGGACGCCAAGCCGGAGTAGATCAACTTTTCTTGCCAACAAACCCGGATAAATCGGACCCTGGCTCGAAGAACCTCGGTCACATAGGGCATTCTGGTGTGCTTGGGGGCCACGTCCGGGCCGGAGTCACTTGACCGTGTGTTGAACATCACACGAGAAATCTCTGCCTGCCGGTAAACCGGGATGCGTCCTCAAGCGTCGGCATTGACGTGTCCTGGCGCAGATTGGTCCCATGAACTGCGATCAATCGTGCTTTAACCAGCAGAAGCAGGAGAGAAAAGGGAGATGCTCAAGCACCGGAGAGCGCTGGCCTGGCTGCTGGCGCTCGCCTGCATAGCGGGAGCGGTCGTCGCGCTGTTCGACATAGAGACACCGCTGCGCCCGTTCTTGATCTCTCTGTTCCTTCTCGTCGTCCCAGGGGCGGCAGTGGTGGGACTGTTGCGTGATCGTGACCCCCTTGCCGCACTATCAGTAGGAGCCGCGGCAAGTCTCGTGCTGAACGTGCTCCTCGCTCAGGCCATGCTGCTTTTCGGCGCGTGGTCGCCCCGGGCGGGCGTCGCGACGGTCGCCGTGCTCGGAGGGTTCATGTACGTGCTTCGCGTGTTGTACCGGGGGAAGAGCATGCAGACCCAACAGGGGGCCAGGTGAACATCCAGGTAGTTCGGCCCAGAGAGCTCGGGGACTCCGAGCGGGCACGATGGCGGGAGCTGCAGAAGGCCGACCCGAGTCTGGACAACCCGTTCCTGTCTGTCGAGTTCGCCGTGGCGATGGACCGCTTGCGCGATTACGTGAGGGTGGCGGTCATCTCCGACGCGAGCGGCATCGTGGGGTTCTTCCCGTACGAGCGGCACAGCTTCGGCATCGGCAAGCCGCTCGGCGGCTTCCTCACCACGTGCCACGGCCTGATCGCCGGCCCGGACCTCAAGCTCGACGCCAAGGCCCTGCTGCGGGCCTGCAAGCTCAGCGTGTTCGACTTCGACCACCTGGTGGCGGGGCAGCCCACTTTCGCCCCGTACGAGCAGGATGTCCGGCCCGCGCCGGTCATGGACTTCACCGCCGGGTACGACGCCTGGATCGAACAGGTGAAGACCAACTCCCCCAAGAACCTCAAGACCGTCCGCTACAAGGAGCGCAAGCTCGGCAGGGAGCAGGGCGAACTGCGCTTCGAGTGGGCCTCGGCCGACCCCGAGGTGCTCCGCACGCTGCTGAACTGGAAGTCCGACCAGTATCGAAGAACTGGCCGCGTGGACAGGTTCGCCCAGCCGTGGATCGTCGAATTGACGGACATGATGCATGCCGAAAAGTCATCGGACTTCGGGGGCGTCCTGACCATGCTTTATGCCGGGGACGTCCCGGTAGCCGGACATTTCGGCCTCCGCACGGCCACCACGCTTGTAGGGTGGTTCCCCGCCTACGACACCGAGTTCGGCCGCTACTCGCCGGGCATCGTCCATCATCTGCAGATGGCCGAGGCCGCTGCGAACGACGGCCTGCACATGGTGGACATGGGCAAGGGCGGCAAGGAGTACAAAGACTGGCTGAAGAGCGGGGTCCTGTACGTTGCCGAAGGCCGCATCTCGCGACCGTCCGCCGCCGCGGCCGTTCACTGGATGGGCCGAACTCCTTTCAACAAAGCCCGAACAATTGTCATGGACCGACCGTCTCTTTATAGGGCGGCCGACCGTGTCCTCAAGGGCTTCGGTCGGGTGCGCACCTCCATGCAGCAGCAGGAGTCACCCAACGGAGTAGTCAAAGAACCAACGGGAGCACGCTGAGCGCTCCCAAGTCCCGGCAGACACCCTCACAGCACAGGACCCTTCAATGCACCGTTCACCGGCTTCGTCATTCCCGCAGCACCCGGGGGTGGCCGCGACCGGACCGCAGCAGGGCGGGGTCCCGGAAGGATTTCCCTCGCCATGAGTCCCGAGATAGCCAAGCACAACGGCAAACTGCAAGCCTCGCCCTTGCGGTCGATGCCGCCCCCTTCGAGTTTCACGCCCGTCACCCCGCACCTGGCCATTTCGCCGACGGTCAGTGTGGTCGTGCCGGCGATGAACGAGGCCGAGAACCTGCCGCACGTCTTCGCCACCATCCCCCAGTGGGTGGACGAGATCGTGCTCGTCGACGGCAACTCCGTCGACGACACGGTCGCCGTGGCCAAGCGACTGCGGCCGAACGTGAAGATCGTCACGCAGACCGGCAAGGGCAAGGGTGACGCCCTGTCCGCCGGCTTCGCCGCGTGCACGAGCGACATCATCGTCATGATCGACGCCGACGGCTCGACCGACGGCCGCGAGATCATCAACTTCGTGGGCGCTCTGGTGACGGGCGCCGACTTCGTCAAGGGCTCGCGCTACGCCTCCGGTGGCGGCAGCGACGACCTGACGCTGAACCGCCGGCTGGGCAACAAGGTCCTCACCGGCATGGTCAACGTCATGTACAACACCAAGTACACCGACCTGTGCTACGGCTACAACGCCTTCTGGGCCCGTCACCTCGACGCGCTCAACCTCGACTGCGACGGCTTCGAGGTGGAGACGCTGATGAACGTGCGCGCGGCCAAGGCCGGGTTGAAGGTGCACGAGGTGCCCAGCCACGAGCGCAACCGCATTCACGGCGAGAGCAACCTGCACGCCGTACGAGATGGCTTCCGCGTGCTCAAGACCATCCTGAGGGAGTGGCGTCGCCAGCCCGCTCCCGCTCAGCCTGAGCCGACCGCCACTCCTGCCGCTGACCGAGGCGTCGCTTAAGAAGGAACGCTGTGAACACGTCTGTTGTCATCTGCGTCTACACCGAAGAGCGGTGGGAGGACATCAGGCAGGCAATCGAGTCGGTCGAGAACCAGACCAGCCCGGCACACGAGCTGATCCTGGTGGTCGACCACAACACCGACCTGCACCTCAAGCTCAAGCGCGCGTATCCGCAGGCCATTGTGGTGGAGAACACGCATGAGAAAGGGCTGTCGGGGGGCAAGAACACCGGAGTGGCCACGGCCAACGGTGAAATTGTCGCGTTCCTCGACGACGACGCGGTCGCCGACGCCGGATGGCTGGAGGCTTTGGAGGAGGGCTTCCAGGAATCCGGTGTGGTGGGCGTCGGGGGTCGCACGGAGCCGCTGTGGGCGTCCGAGCGACGCCCGCGGTGGTTCCCGTACGAGTTCGACTGGACGGTCGGCTGCACCTACCGCGGCATGCCCGCGGTACGCGCGCCGATCCGCAACGTCATGGGCGGCAACGCCGCGTTCCTGCGCGACGTCGTGTCCGAGGTGGGCGGCTTCCACAGCGGCATCGGGCGCAGCGTGCAGGGGCGCAAGTCGCGTCCGCTGGGGTGCGAGGAGACGGAGTTCTGCATCCGGCTGAGCCAGCGCAAGCCCGGCTCGGTCATGCTGTTCGAGCCGCGTGCCGTGATCGGGCACAAGGTGTCGAAGCAGCGCGAACGGTTCGCCTACTTCAGATCCAGGTGCTACGCGGAGGGGCTGTCGAAGGCCCTGGTGACGAAGGAGGTCGGCACCCAGGACGGGCTGGCCAGCGAGCGGGCGCACGCGCTCAAGACGCTGCCGCTCGGCGCGCTGCGCGGGGTCGGTGAGGCCGTCCGCGGCGACGTGGGCGGGCTCGGCCGGGCCGCCGCGATCGTGATCGGGCTGGCCTGGACGACCTGGGGTTACGTGGTGGGCTCCGTACGGCTGAAGGCGGCACGATCATGACCCGCATCCCGATCCTGATGTACCACTCGGTCACCGACACGCCCAACGACGAGACCAAGCCGCATTCCGTGCGGCCCTCGGACCTGGCCGAGCAGCTCGCGTACCTGTCGGAGAGCGGCTTCACCCCGCTCACCCTGGGCGACCTCGTGGCCTCCCTCAACCAGAACAACGGCCGCTCGATGCCGGACAAGCCGATCGTGGTGACGTTCGACGACGGCTACGCCGACTTCCACGGCCACGCCCTGCCCCTGCTCGAGCGCTACAACTTCCCGGCCACGGTCTTCCTGACCAGCGGCTGGGTGTCCGACGCGGGCAAGGACGCGGCGGGCCGGCCGCTGGACGACATGCTGTCCTGGGGCCAGGCCCGCGAGATCGCCCAGACCGGCATCGAGATCGGCGGCCACAGCCACAGCCACCCGCAGCTCGACCAGCTCCGCATCGAGGACCTGCGGCAGGAGCTGCGCAAGAACAAGGGCCTGCTGGAGGAGAAGATCGGCGCGCCGGTCGCCACCATGGCCTACCCCTACGGCTACTCCAGCGCCCGCGTCCGCCGCGAGGTGCGCAAGGCCGGCTATTTCGCCGCCTGCGCCGTGAGCAACACGATCGCCGCCGACCGGCACGACATGCTCGCCATCCCCCGGCTGACGGTCGGCAAGCACACGACCATCAGCATGTTCAAGCGCGCCGTCGAAGGCAACGCCGTACCCCTCATCTACCTGCGCGAACGCATCCTCACCAAGGGGTACGCGGTCGTGCGCAGGACGAGGTACGGGCTGCAGCGGGTGCGCGGAAATGTCTAGCGTCTGGGGGAAGATCCTCCACGACCTCCGCAACCCGCTGTTCCGCCAGGGCTACGCGCTCATGGCGAACACCGTGGTCACCGGCGTGCTCGGCATGGGCTACTGGCTGCTGGCCGCCCGCCTCTACTCCCCGGAGGAGTTCGGCCGCGGCCAGGCGGTGATCACGGCGATGCGGCTGTTCGCGTCGCTGACGGCACTGGGGTTCGTGGGCGCGCTGGCCCGCTTCCTGCCGGTCGCCGGGCGCCGCACCCCCGAGCTGGCCCTGCGCGGGTACGGCCTGGCCGCCGCCACGGGCGGGGTCGCGGCGCTCGGCTTCCTGCTGACGCTGCCGATGTGGGGCAAGACGTACTCGGTGCTGAGCGGCTTCTGGCCCGGGCTGTTCTTCCTGGCGTCCGTGCTGGTGTGGGCCGTCTTCACGCTCCAGGACGTGGTGCTGACCGGGCTGCGGCGGGCCACGTTCGTGCCCCTGAACAACCTGGTCTTCGGCATCGTCAAGATGGGGCTGCTGGTCGCGCTGGCCGGCGCGCTGCCGTCGGGCGGGATCTTCGTCTCGTGGGTCATCCCGACCGCCCTCGCGCTGATCCCCGTCAACTGGCTGATCTTCGCCGTCGTGGTGCCCAGACACGTGGAGAAGAGCGACGCCGAGCAGGAGCCTCCTCGGCTGCGCGAAATTGGAAGGTTCCTAGCTGGGGACTTCCCCGGGACGCTGTCCATTCTCGGCATCGTCTACCTGGTGCCCGTGGTGGTCGCCACGCAGGTGGGCGAGGCCACGTTCGGCCGCTTCTCGATGGCGCACACGCTCGCGAGCATGATCGAGCTGCTGGCCATGAACATGGCGGTCTCGCTGACCGTCGAGGGCTCTTTCGACCGTGCCAAACTGGCCGACAACTGCCGGCGGGCGCTGCGGCGGGCCTTCATGATCGTCACCCCGATCATCGCGGTGGCGATCCTGGCGGCGCCGCTGATCCTGACCATCTTCGGCTCGGCCTTCGCGGCCGAGGGCACGACGCTGCTGCGGCTGATGTCGCTGGCCGTGCTGCCGCGGGTGCTGATCGAGGTCTACCTGAGCGCGCTGCGGGCGCAGAGCCGGGCCCGTACGCTGGCGACCGTGCAGATCGGGCTGGCCGTGCTCGTGCTGGTGTCCACCGTCGCGCTGTTCCCGTACGCGGGTGTGAACGCGGTGGGGTACGGGCTGCTCTTCAGCGAACTTCTCGTGGCAGTTTTGATCTTCGGGAATCTACGTAAAATTCTCAAGTTCGGCGAAACCCGTACGCCGGTTGTCACCCAGGGGTCGTCCGGGGCCGCATGATGGTCAACGTGAAGCAACGGGACGGCGATGGCGTGGCAAGCTCCTCGGAGGTGCGAGGGGAGGTGCGCGGAGGCAAGGAGGAGTCAGACGTGCCCTTCGATCCGGAGGCGACCGGGGTCATCCCGAAGCTGACGTTCGACACCGCTCCCCCGGAGGGCCCGCCTGCGGAGGATCCGCCCGCGGAGGACGCCGAGCCGGATTCGGACACGACGACGATGATCCGGCTGCCGGCCGCCCTGCACATCGGGCACCCGCCCACGGTGGAGGAGGCCGCCGACCCGGACGCGACGGGCACGGTGACCACCCCGGCGCAGACCGCCCCACCCGCTGACACCTCCGCGACCAAGCCCGGACTGCGGTCGCAGCCGGCGAGCGGGCCGCAGCCTGCCGATGGGACGCGGGCCGATGGGACGCGGGCCGATGGGACGCGGGCCGATGGGACGCGGGCCGATGGCGCATCGGCGGAGGCGACGAGCACGAAGCCCGACACCGCCGCCAAACCCGGCACCACCACGCCCAGCGGCGCTACCTCCAGCCCTGCCGCACCCGGCACCTCCAAGGACGCCGCGCCCGGGAAGGCGCCCGCCAAGAGCGCATCGCCGGCCGAAGCGCCCGCCAAGGGGTCGGACGGCAAGTCCGGCGCCACCACACCCAGCGGCGCTACCTCCAGCCCCGCCGCACCCGGCACCTCCAAGGACGCCGCGCCCGGGAAGACGCCCACCAAGAGCGCGTCGCCGGCCGAAGCGCCCGCCAAGGACGCCGCATCCGGGAAGACGCCCGCCAAGGGTGCGGCGCCTGCCAAGCGGCCCGTCACCGAGACCGCGGCCGCCGGGACCGTGCCCGTGCCGATAGCCCGTCCCGCCTCGGCGCCCTCCGCCGGAGGAGGAGCACCGGCCGGAACGACGCCCACCGGAATGACGCCCGCCGGTGGCTCGGCCTCCAGCGCGTCAGCCGCGAGTGGGTCGGCTGCCAGCGCGTCGGCCGGCGGGTCGGCTGCCGCGCCTGTGGAGGCGCCGCAAGCCTCGCCCATGCCCGCCGCCCCGCCCACCGCGCCCCCGCAGCCCGCGGCCCCCCAGGTCGCGACGAAGCAGGCCCCGCCCCAGCAGGCGACCCCCCAACCGGCCCCTCAGGCGGCCCCCGGCAAGCCGCGCACGCTCGGCGGTCGGATCGGCGCGCTGGTCGCCAGTGCGCCCAAGTGGCTGCCCGTGCTGCTGGTCCTCGAGGGCCTGGTCATGTACATCCTGGCCCTCAAGGTCGCGCCAGGACCCCTGCGCGGCGTGGACCCCAACAAGATCGACGGCCTGGGCCTGATCTCGGCCCTCCCGACGACGGCGTTCATCGCCATCCTCATCATGATCGTGTCGTTCTTCGTCACGGTCGCCCAGAGCACCGACCGCAAGTTCCTCCTGCTGTTCCAGATCGCCGCCATCACCTTCGCCCTGCACGGCGCGGGAGCGCTGGTGGCCACGGCGCCGCGCTTCCCCACGGCGTACATCCACGCCGGTTTCGTGGAGTTCATCAGCAGGACCGGCGAGTCGGCCATCAGCATCGACGCCCGCATGGGCTGGCCGGGCTTCTTCGCGCTGTTCGCCTTCGTGACGAAGGCCGCCGGGATCACCGACCTGACGCCGATCCTGCAGTGGACGCCGCTCGTCTCGAACCTGCTCTACCTGCTCCCGTTCGTGCTGATCCTGCGCCAGGTCGTGGCCACCACGCGCGCGCGGTGGTTCGCGGCGCTGCTTTTCGTGCTGGTGCAGTGGATCGGGCAGGACTACTTCTCGCCCCAGGGCTTCACGTTCGCCTTGTACCTGGCGTTCATCGCGATCCTGCTCAGATGGTTCGGACGGGTCGAACAGCGGACGAAGCCGATCCCGCCCAAGGGCCTGCGCAAGCTGCTCGGCAAGCTGGACGCGATGACCCCGGGCGAGCTGGCCAACACCGGCACGTACCGGGCCGACAAGCTGCTCATGCTGATGATGCTGCTGGCGCTGTTCGTCGCGTCGGTGGCCTCGCACCAGATCACCCCGTTCATGATGCTCGGGGTCGTCACGGCGTTCCTCATCTTCAAGCGGACGTCGCTGACCTGGGGGTTGCCGTTCTTCCTCGGGCTGCTCGTGCTGGCCTGGATCAGCTACATGACGGTGGGCTTCTGGTCCAGCCAGATCGGCGCCATCTTCGGCGGCTTCGGCCGGATCCTGCAGAACATCGGCAACAGCACCGGCGACCGGATCGAGGGCAGCGACCCCGCGCACGCGCTGGTGCTGCAGGCGCGGCTCGGCATCCTCGTGGTGATCCTCAGCCTGGCGGCCACGGGACTGTTCCGGCGGTTCCGGCGCGGGGTGTTCGACCGGTCGGCGCTGATCCTGCTCTGCGTGCCGGTGCTGGCGCTGGGGCTGCAGAGCTACGGCGGCGAGATCGGGCTGCGGATCTACATGTTCGCGCTGCCCGGGGCCTGTCTGCTGGCCGCGTACGCGTTCTTCCCCAACCTGCCGGCCGACAGCGCGGACGTGCGCGAGGAGACCGTGCCGCTGCGCAAGCGGAACGTGCGCTTCAACCCGCAGCTCACCAAGAAGCTCTCGGTCGTGCTCGCGGCGTGCTTCGCGGTGCTTTTCGCGTTCGCGTTCCTGCTGGCCAGGTACGGCAACGAGAAGTTCGAGCGGGTCACCGTGGGTGAGGTGGCCGCGCTGCACTACGTCTACCAGCACGACAAGCCGAGCGCCAAGGTGCTCTACCTGGTCCCCAAGACGGGGCCGGAGGTCACGCCGACCCTGCCGTGGGGCGAGAAGGACGTCGAACTGGTCAACTTCGGCGTGCAGGCCCTGGTGCACAAGGACCCGACGCAGGTCGCGGACGCGATCGCGGCGCTCAAGGAGCAACCGCGTAACTCGTACCTGATCGTGAGCCGCGGGCAGGTGAGCTACCTGCAGCTCAACGAGGGCTTCCCGGAGGACTGGGGGACGAAGTTCCGCGCGGCGCTGGACGCCTCGCCGGACCTGAAGCGGGTGTTCTCCAACCAGGACGCGGCCCTCTACACCTGGAAGAAGTTCGTCCGGGGCACCGAGATCCCCGAACCGCAGCCGTACAAGGGACGCGGCGACCCCACCACCCCGTGGACGCCCGTGGGCATCGGCGCGCTGGCCGTGACATGGGTCTCGCTCTTCGCGTACGAGGTCATCCGGCTGAACGGCCCCAACCGGGCACGCAAGGCCAGGAAGCGCCTGCTCTTCCTCGCCGTGCCCGCTTTCGTGGTCGCGCTAGCGGTGATCATCGAGCGATTCATCTATATCGCACAAAATAACTGAATTCACAGGAAACACTCAGCTTGTACGGGATGATGTTCTCCATATGAGGACACAGGAGACGCTTCCCGCCATGCCGAACGCACGACTCGCGGCTGCGAGGATCGCTTCCGTGGACGCCTTACGAGGCTTCGCACTTCTGGGCATCCTCGTAGTCAACATCGCCTTCCTGGCCTCCGGCTACCGGATGGCCGGGATGGCCGAACCCGCCTTCCAGTCCCCGCTGGACTGGACCGTGCGGTTCACCGTGACGCTGCTCGTGGAGAACAAGTTCTACCTGCTGTTCTCCTTCCTGTTCGGCTACAGCTTCACCCTCCAGGTCGACTCGGCGGCGCGGCAGGGTCGCCCGTTCGGGCCGATGTTCCTGCGCCGCCTGGCCGGGCTGCTGCTGATCGGGCTGGCGCACGCCGTGCTGCTGTTCCCCGGGGACATCCTGACGACGTACGCGGCCGTGGGCCTGGCCCTGCTGATCTTCCGCAAGCTCCGGCCCAAGGCCGCGGTGGTGCTGGCGGTCATGTTGACCGCGATGCTCGCGCTCGGCTTCGTGCTGCTGGCCCTGCTCGCCACGTTCGGCCTGGACATGGGCGGCACGGTGGCGGACTCGGCCGCGGAGGCCACCAAGGCGGACACGGCGCTGGCGGCCTCCGCCCTGCAGATCATCTCCGAGCACCTCAGGAAGCTGTCGCTGATCATCGTCTTCCGGGTGCTGTTCCAGGGCCCGGCGGTGCTGGCGGCGTGCCTGATCGGCCTGGCGGTCGGCAAGCTGGGCGCCATGCGCGACCTGTCGGCCCACACGGGCACGCTGCGCAAGCTGCAGTGGACCGGGTTCACGGTCGGGCTCGCGGGCGCCTTCATCTACACGACGTCGGCCTGGCACGGCACCATGCACAAGTTCTGGGGCGAGGCCGTGGACCTGGTGACGGCCCCGCTGCTGGCGGCGGCGTACGCGGCGACGTTCCTGCGGGTGCTGCCGTACATGCCGCGCATCGCCCGGGCGCTCGCGGCGCCGGGCCGGATGGCGCTGTCCAACTACCTGGCGCAGTCGCTGATCTGCTCGCTGATCTTCACCGGGTACGGGCTGGCGCTCGTGGACCGGGTCAGCCCGCCGCTGGAGGTGCTGATCGCGCTCGGCGTCTTCGTCTGCCAGGTCTTCTACAGCCACTGGTGGCTCAAGAGGCACCGGTACGGGCCCGTGGAGTGGCTCCTGCGCTTCCTCACGTACTGGCGCAAACCAGGCCCCAGCCGCCCGCACCAGGCGCGCCACTCTTTGGAGAAATGACGGACTATGCGTCACTGGCCCGTGTTCAACCTCCGCCTCACCACGCCCCGCCTAGAGCTGCGCATGCCCTCTCTGGACGATCTCGACGAGCTGGCCGACCGGGCCGTGGAAGGCGTGCACGATCCGGACGTGATGCCGTTCGGCGTGCCGTGGACGGACGTCCCCGCCGACGAGCTGCCGGCGAACGTCGTCCGGTACCAGCTCGGCCTCATCTCGCGGTGGCAGCCCGAGCGGTGGTGCTGCAACTTCGTCGTCGTCCACGAGGGGCGGGTGATCGGCACCCAGGACCTGTCCGGGCACGGCTTCCGGGTCACCCGCGAGGTGCACACGGGCTCGTGGCTGGGCCGCGCCCATCAGGGCAAGGGCCTCGGCACGGAGATGCGCGCAGCCGTCCTCCACCTGGCCTTCACGGGGCTCGGGGCCCTGACGGCGGTCTCCAGCGCGTACCTGGACAACCGGGCCTCGCTGGGCGTCTCCCGCAAGCTCGGCTACCGGCCGGACGGGGTGATGGTGGACGAGGTACGCGGCAAGCGGGCGTTCCAGCAGCGCCTCCGCCTCGGCCGGGACGACTTCACCGACCCCGTCCCCGTGCGGATCGACAACCTGGAGCCCTGCCTGCCGCTCTTCGGGCTCACCTGATGCGAGGCCGGTCGAAGACGGTGTTGTCGATGACGACGTCCATCCGGCTCAGCGGGTCGGTCTCCTCGAGGTAGATGCGCTCGGCTACCAGGTACCGGTTCCGGTGGATCGACTCGGCCTCCGACCCGGCCCAGTCCTGGTCGCGTTCGGCCCCTCTGCGCACCGACAGCTCGGCGTCCACGTCCATCCAGATCCGGAGATCCCAGTACTTGTCGATCTCCGGCCGGAACGCGAACACCCCGTCCACGACCACCACCGAGTCCGCCGCCAGCGGCGCCGTCGTCCCGGAATGATCGATCTGCGTCAGCGGATCGATGCCGCACAGCGCGCACGACACCGCCTCCACGGACCGGCCGGGCTCCAGCAGCAGCCTCGTGACCGCCTCGTAGTCGTAGGCGTTGCGGTAGTAGCCCTCGCCCGACTCGCGGTCGTAGAGGTGCCGGTCCTTCCACGGCTTCTTGAAGTCGTCCAGGGTGGCGCGGAGCGCGGGCCGTCCCGACTTGACGATCTCCTCGGCCAGCTCGTGCCCGAAGCTCGTCTTGCCCGAGGCGGTGAACCCGTCGATCCCCACCAGCACCCGTCCACCGCCGCAGGCCAGCGCTTGCTCGGCGACCCGCCTCACGAGCGCGGAGCGTTCCGGCGAGGCCGGGGCAGGACAGGGCTGCTGCCAGGTCGAGACGGAATACTGCACCCGCGCATCAGAGGACACCACCAGCACACCCTATCCACGGACATTTCACCCAACGTACGAAGGTCATGGTGTGCGGGCGTTGGCGGGTCGCCACGGCGTCCGGGACGGGGAGCAGCCCCCCTAACCCCGCGGGGCTGATCTTGTCGGCGGAGGCCACTAGGGTGCGGCGGCATGACCACCGGCTCCGCAGCACCGAACCTCGCGGCCTTACGCACCCTCCTGCCCAAGGCAACCCCGACACGCGCCTGGAAAGCGATCCGCGAACTCGCCATCGTCGCCCCCACGGTCTCACGGCCGGCGCTCGAGCTGGCCGCCGAATTCGCCGAGATCGCATTGCCGCCCACGGAACGGCTGCTCAAGTTCTGGCCTGCGACCCCGGATGGACGGGTTCGCCGAGTTCCTCCTCGCGCCCGCCTTCGTGCGCGAGGAGCGCACCCACCTTCGGGTCAACGAAAGATCCCTCACCCCAGGCCTTCGCCATCTCAGCAACCTGCGTACGGTGGACCTGCCCAAATGCGGCTCCTACGCCGAACTCGCCGAACTCGCCGGCCTCACCAGCCTGGTCGAGCTCGATCTCAGCTCAGCCGGGCTCGTGACCGACTTCTCGCCCCTGGCCGCCCTGACACGGCTGGAACATCTCGACCTCTCCGCCACCCGGATCAGCGACCTCACCCCATTGCTGGGCATGCACCACCTGAGCTGGCTGAACCTCTCTCGCACCGAGGCGACCAGGCTCGACGGATTCGCCGACGCCTTTCCCCTGCTCTACTGGCTCGACCTGTCCCACTGCCGGTCGCTCGACGACGTGCGCCCCCTGTCCGGGCTGCCCGAGTTGCACAGCCTTGACCTCGGTTACACCAAGGTCAGCGCTCTCACCGGCCTACGCGATCTCGGCGCACTCCAGGAGCTCATCGTCGGCTCCCCCGACACCCCGATCACCTCGATCGACGGCATCGACGCTCTCCCCTCGCTGAAGACGCTCTCCCTGGAGCCATGCGCAAGCCTGGAGATGCTGAACACCGGCGGACCGTACCCCCGCCTACCCGACCTTCGTCTTCCGAGCATCCCGCTGCCCGATCTGCGCTTCGTCTCCCGGTTCCCGGACCTGGCCACGATCAGCACGAGCCTTGAGGAGCGGTCGCAGGCGGTCGCGCACCTTCTGGGCGAGCGTACGGCCGAAGAGGCGTTCGAGGGTGCGGCGGAAGGCCGCGACGGCCCGCTGCACGATGACCCGGCGCTCGGCCACCTGCCGGTACGCGGCCACCATCGCCGCACCGCCCGCGATCGCAGCCGCCGCCACGGCGGCCACCACGTACGCGGCGGAGGCGGCCAGGAAGACCTTCAGGTGCTCGACGACTGTGGCGGCCTGCTCGTGGCCGTCCGCGAGCAGGCGCGACAGGGAGGCGAGCGTGGTGAGGTGCCCGCCCTCGCGGTGGTAGTCGGCCGTGTAGGCCCGCATGGCCGCGACGTCGTCGCCGTCACCGGCCGCGGCGGCCGTCACCACACCCGCCGTCATGGTGGGGACGGCCTGCGTGTCGAGCGTGTCGGCAAACGCCCGGTACGCGGCGGCGACCTCGCGTAAGGCATGCTCGTCCTCGTCCGGCCAGGGAACGCCGAGCAACCGAAGCCCGGCCTCAAGCCCCGGCCCAGCCGTCAGCACCACCGGGACCGCCCTGCCAAGGCCGTACCTCGCCTCGCCAAACCCAAGCGCAGCCACGCTCGCCAGGCCGCATCTCGTCGCCTCGCCGAGGCTGAGTGCGGACGCCCTCCCCGGACCGTGCCCGGAAGCCCGCTACAGGTCACGCTTGGGAGCCGCCGCGGCATCGGCATCGACGGCCTCCACCGCCATCGCCCGCATGGCCGCGCCCGTCCCCGCCAGGTTGTCCCCCAGGTGCGCGCCCGCCTCCCCCATGAGGTCCCGTACGGCGGCCATCGCCGTGCCGACCGCCCCCGAACCCCACGGTTCCAGCCCTTCGGTCCCGGCCCGCAGCGCAGCGGCCGCCCCCGTCATGATCCCCGCGGTCTCCTCCACCCGGCGTGCCCCGTCCTCCAGAGCGACCGGCTGAATCCGCCACTCGCGCCCCACGTCGGCTCCCCGTCGCTCGTCCGTCACCGCCGCCGGAACCGTAACGCGCGGATACCCGGACGAGGCTCCTCTTCAACGAAGCTGAAAATGTATAAACAAAGGTCAGGAGCCGTTCACCGGCCCGATTGCACGACGTTCCCTCGCAGATCGCGACGACTGTGGTGATACCCATGCCTCCGGGCCGCCTCATATACGGGATCCAGTCATTCCAGTCAGCCGGGAGTGGCAGGCATTCCGGCTGTCGCGCCTTGCCGCATGGGAATCACCTCGAAGCGCACAAGAGCGGTCGGAAGGTGAGGGCTACACATGCCTGAAACTCTGTAGCCACTGCACGGCATGGAGTCATGCGATTACGTTGTGTTTCGAAAAGGCGGCTCCACTTTCCGCCGACCACCGGTGAAGTGTGTATGTAGGTCCTGAAGGGACGTGCGGAGACAGAAGCGAAGGGTCGTGATATGACCGTTAACGGGGAAGAACCTGGCCTACGCGCACGAGCGGAGTATGGCGCGCGGATGCGGAAGTTTCGGACACGTCAAGGGCTGTCGCAGGAACGCCTTGCCGCAGCTCCCGGGATCACCTACAGCGAGAGCCAGATAGGGGCCGTCGAACGCGGTAAGCGCACGCCGAGCGAGGCTTTCACGGAGGAGATCGAGCGCGTTCTCGGGCTCAACGGAGAGCTGAAGGAACTGCTGCCGGAAATCCACAACGACTTCGGCCCCAAGTGGTTCAGGCCATGGCCCGGCATCGAGGCCGCCGCCCACACCATCCGCACGTCCGAGCCGTCCCTGATCCCCGGGCTCCTCCAGACGGAGAGGTACGCGGAGCAGGTCTTCCTTGGAAAACCTGGGATCACGCCCGACGAGGCGCAAAAAGCCGTCAAGATTCGGCTCAAGCGCCAGGCGGTGTTCGATTCACCGAACCCACTCATGTATTCGACTCTCATCGATGAGAGCGTCCTGTCCCGACCGGTCGGCGGCGCCTCCGTGATGTGCGAACAACTCGCGCGCCTCCTCACCGCCATGCGACACCCGTGCATCACGGTGCGGATCGTTCCGCTGTCCGCAGGGCTCACCACCGGTCTCCTGGGCGCATTCGAGATCGCCCAGATAGCCGGTTCACCCGACACCGCCTATCTGGAGAGCGCCTTGACGGGAGAAGTGATCACTCACTTCGACGGCGTCCGAGCCCTCAACGTGCGCTGGGACGCCTTGAGCAGCATGGCCCATCCGGTGAACATCAGCGAGCAGGTCATTCGCGAGGTGATGGAGAGGTATGGAGACTGACAACGAACTCGTAACCGCCGCGTGGCGCAAAGCCAAGGCATCGGGCGACAACGGCGGCAGCTGCGTCGAAGTAGCCCCCCTCAGCGGCGGACGGGTCGCCGTGCGAGACAGCAAGGACCGCACGGGCCCCGCACTGGTATTCACCGCATCAGAATGGGCCGCCTTCAAGGACGGCATGGCCAAGGGCGAATTCGACTTCTGACCGGAAGCATGGAGGGGCTCAAATCCCTGCCAAGCCCCTCCTCCTTCCTCCCGCACACCAAGATCCCTACATCGAGATGATGGAAGCCTCCACACATGCCCGGGGGATGTCCGACCACGACGGATGACCGTAACGTCGCAGGTGGGAAGACGTAGAAAGGTCTCTGCCATGAGAGTCTCCGCAATCAAGGAAGAGGGCGCTCCGAAAAGTCGCCCGCTGCGCCCCGAAGAGAAACCCCACCCCACCGAACCACAGGCGCCGAATCGGAAAGCTGACGGTCGTGCGCGTCAGCCACAACGGCGAGGGCCATCGACGGAAAAGCCCGATGGCCCTCGCATATCACGGAATCTGCGGGATAGTCTGCGATTCCTCGCCGAGCACGACCCTCGCTAGCATCGAGACACTGGTGGACAACCGGCTGACCTCGCCTGCCCCGCCGGTGCACATGCAGGACTGGGCGCGTGTGGGCGGTGGGCGAGGCCTTCGGCCACAGAGTCGAGCGGCTTACCCGCCAAGCGCCGGAGCTGTTCCGTACCCTCGGCTGACCGGGGCCGGCCGCCGTCCTGCCCTGGGCCTCACTCCCGGTCCAGTGGTGGCATCGGCCGGGGGTGACCCCACTTGTGGATCCGGCCGGGTGTGAACGGGACCTCGCGTACGGAGCGCAGGGCCGCGTCGAGGCCGTGCCGGGTGTACGCGGTGGGCACGTCGACGCCGGTGAGGAGGCGCAGTTCCGCGGCGACGGAGGCCCGTAGGGGCTCCTCGTCGGTGAACTCCTCGATCAGATCGGTGAGGGCGACGGGCACGCCGAAGCGGTGGCAGACCGCCGGGTCCAGAGCGTCCCGCAGTTCCCGCCACTGCTCGTCCGCGAACGGCAGTTCCTCCGGGTCACCGCTCAGGGCGAGGCCCGCGATGTCGCCGAAGCGGATGAGGGCGTTGTACCGGACCTGGTCATCCGGGTCCTCCCGGGCGCTCCGCAGCAGCAGGGCGGCGGCTGCGGGCGACCCGATGAGGAAGACGGGGTCCACGGCCGCCCGGCGGACCTCGACGCCCGGGTCGGCGAGCGCCCGCGCCAGCTGGTGCAGGGTGTCCTCGTCGAGGACGCTCCGGAAGGCACTGGCGGCGAGGGCCCGACCCGATTCGGGGCAGTCGGCGAGGAGGGGGTGGAGGGCTGCCGCTCCGCTGTGATCGCCGGTCGTGGCGAGGGCGATGGCCGTGTTGACCAGGAGCAGGGGCCACTCCGGGTTGTCCGGCTTGCGGCGCTGTTCCGCGAGGACCGCGCGAAGGACCTCGGCCGTCGCCGGACGGGTCGTCCCCTGGAGGGCTTCGGCCGCCGCCGCCCGGGTGGTGGGCAGCGCCGTGCGGTCGGCAAGGGTGGCCTCGACCCGTTCCGGTCCCTCGTTCCCGCCGCTGCGGGCCAGGGCGTGCAGGACGGCCGCGACCAGGGCGAAAGGTCCCGCACCGGTGTGGGCGAGCAGCACCGGGACCGCCTCGGGGGCGGTACTGCGGCGGACGACCTCGTACAGCAGGGGGTGATAGCGGTTTGCGCGTTCCTCGGCGACGGTGAGGACGCGGCGCAGCGCCCCGGGGCCGGCGGTGAGCAGGTCGCGGACGGCCCGCTCGGCGCGGGCCGTGGCCCCCGTCGCCTCGGCGGCGAGGGCTTCGTGGACGAGATCCTCGTATCCGCTCATGTGACAACTATTACTCCAGTTTGACGGTCGGACGGAGAACCGGCGACGGGTTCAGGCCGCCGCGGGAGTCGCCGCCGACCGGATGCGCAGAACCGGACCCTGATCGCCTTACGGCTGGTCAGGGCCCGGTTCTTTGGGTACTGGATGGGCCGCGGTCACCGATCGGGCTCGCTCACGGCTGCGCCGCGAAGACGTGGGCGACGGCCCCGCCGCTGAAGGCGGTCGTGCTTTTCGGCTCGAGGGTCAGCGCCGCCGGAAAGATCCGCTCGCCCGCGCCGAGGACGACCGGGCGGACGAGAAGGCGGTATTCGTCGATCAGGCCGGTCTCGACCAGCGACCGGGCGAACCGTGCCCCGCCGTGGGCGAGCAGGTAGCCGTCGGAGCGCTCCCGCTTGAGCCGTGTGATGGATTCGGCCAGGTCTCCGGCGGCGATCGTCGTCTCGTCCCAGTCGGCGGACGTGAGCGAGTTCGAGAACCACGACCTTCGGGATGTCGTTCATCGGCTTGGCGAACGGCCCGGAGTCGTTGGGATAGTGGGCGGTCCGGCCGATCGGAGGAGGCTTCGACGTGCCGGTACCCGCCTCAGAGCTTGCACCGGGCCCCTTCGGCCGGGGACTTGAGGTCGATGAGGTAGGCGGCCACGGCCTCGTTGACGCAGGCGTTGCCGGCCAGGAGGGCGCCGTGCTGCTCGCCCTCGACGGTGAGCAGGCTGCCGCCCAGCTCCTTGGCCAGGTTGATGCCGCCCTCGTGCGGCGTGATGGCGTCGCCCGTGACGGAGACCGTGAGCGTGTCGGCCAGGCCCTTGACGCCGGTGGCGTACGGGTAGCCAAGCGTCGGCTTGACGGGCCACTGCTCGCAGCCGTCGCGCGCCTCCTTGACCGGACGGCCATGGTCGGTGAACGGCGCCGCCTTGAACCACGCTCGGTTCATCGCAGTCTCTTGCTTCGGCGTGTGGCGCTCCTCGTCCAGGCAGTTGATCGCCAGCGTGGCCTCGAGCGAGTCGGGGTAGACGCCGTCGGCGGTCCGCCCGTGATAGCTGTCGCGCAGCTTCAGCAGGCTGTCGCCCTTGCCCGCCTCCAGTTCGGCGATGCCCGCGATCGCGACGGGCCACATCGCCTTGCTGTACAGCGCGGCCGTCACCCCCTCGACCGCTTGCTCGAACGTCAGCCCGCGCCCGTCAGACGTCCGCGCGGGCTTGTCGATCAGCGGCCGGACGAGTTTCTGGAAGGCCTTGGTGGCGCGCTTCGGGTCGGTGCCGAGAGGACAGTCCTTCTCGGTGGCGCACGAGGCGGCCAGGCGCTCGAACGCGGCCTGCGTCCCGGCGGCCTGCTGGACGCGCCGCTCGTGGGTGCCCACCAGCGGGTCCATCGCCCCGTCGAGCACAAGCGCGCGGACCTTCTTCGGGAACATCTCCGCGTACACGGCGCCGAGCCGGGTGCCGTAGCTGGTGCCGGCGAAGGAGAGCTTCTCGTCGCCCAGGGCCTGGCGCAGCACGTCCATGTCCCGCGCGACGTCGCGGGTGCCGACGTGCGTGAGCACCTGCTTGCCGCCTGAGCGCTCGGCGCACTGCTGGAGGAGCCGGCGGGTTTCCTGCTTGGTCCAGTCGTCCAGACCGGCGGGGATCGAGGAGAGCTTGGCATCGCGGTCCCGCTCGGCGTCGGTGTAGCAGTCGAGCGCCGGCTTGGAGGCGCCGACGCCGCGCGGGTCGAACCCGACCAGGTCGAAGCGTTCGGTGATCGGCGATTTCGCCCACGCGGCGGCGGTCAGGGCCGCGTGATCGGTGCCGGGGAAACCGGGACCGCCGGGGTTCAGCAGAAGCGACCCGATCGGATTCTTTCCGCGCGCGGGCACGCGCAGCAGCGCGATCTCCGCCTGCTGACCCTGCGGATCCTGGTAGTCGAGCGGCACCTTGAGCCGCGCGCACTCGGCTTCGACGGCCGGCGCGCCCGGCGGCAGCTTCGGATCGCAGGGCTTGAACGCGAGTTTCTGCCCATAGAAGCGGTCCAGGCCGGTGTCGGGGGAGGCGGGCTGCTGACCGCCCTGGAGAGTGCCGGCCTGGCCGGCGCAGGCGCCGAGCAGCAGCGTCAGCGCCGCGGCGCCCAGGACGACGGCCGGTCTCTTGCGGTAGGGCATGTGCTTTCTCCCATTGTCGGAGGTGATGGTCAACTGGGGGTCCGGAGGGCCGAGCAGGCTCACGTCCGGTGCGCGGCACCGCCAAGGGCGTGGACGTGCATGCGTCGGAGCACGTCGAGCCGCACTTTCGTGGTACGGGTCCCGCGGCGCCGGCGCCACCGTCCTGGCCGCGCGTTCGTCACCGGTCGGGACGCGTGACTCCAGGCTGGTCAGCCACGGACACTCGGCCGGCTCGCGACGAAACCGCAGGGCCAGGCGTCATGTAGCTCCCTGGTCGTGCTGTTTGCGACACCGAGCTAACAGCGTGCCCTTGGGGCACAGTCAAGGAGCGTCGCGCATCCGGCCACGGAGCGGTTCGAGAGAGGCTTCGAAGCCTGGGCGTACTTCGACATGCTTGTCGTTCCCGGCGTCGAGCACGCTCCCCGGGCCTCCATGCCGGCTCGGACGCGCGAGACGTCTGGGCCCCCATTTTGACTGTGCCCTTGGGGCATGGTGTGAACTGCAGTCAGGGACGCGTGGCGTGGGCGCCCACGGCTGCGGACGACGAGGGAGACAGAGAGTGGCGTGGAGCACCCGGCAACTTGCCGATCTTACGGGCTCGACGGTGAAGGCCATTCGGCATTACCACGAGATCGGGTTGCTGGATCTGCCCGAGCGCGCGGCCAACGGGTACAAGCAGTACCAGGTCGCGCATCTGATCCGGCTGTTGCAGATCAAGCGGTTGCGTGATCTGGGGGTGCCGCTGTCGCAGGTCGCCGCGATGGGGCGGGCCGACGAGGAGCCGGACGAGGCCATCCGGGCGCTGGATGCCGAGCTGGAGGCGACGATCGAACGGCTCAATCGCGTACGTGCGGAGCTGGCCGTCATCTTGCGTCATCGCGCACCGGTGCATATGCCGCCCGAATTTGCTCCCATCTCTCAAGGCCTCTCCGACACAAACCGATCCTTGTTCATGGTCTTCTCGACGCTTTTCAGCGAGGAGGGCATGGCGGAATTCCGTGAGATAATCGCCGTGCGCGACGACACCGGCGACGAGTTCGACGCCCTTCCCCCGGACGCCGACGATGCCACGGTCGACCGGATTGCCGAGCGAATTCTGCCGCTGGTCCGCAAGATGCGGAAAGAGCACCCGTGGTCGAACGACCCGGTGGCGGATTCGCCACGAGGAGCAAAGCTGGCCGAAAGCACGATGGGCCACGCGGCGGTGGAGCTCTACAACCCCGCGCAGCTACGAGTCCTGCAGCGCCTGAACATCCTCCTCGAACAGGCAACGCACACGAACGAGGACACTGACGCGAGCAATGAGCACGCGGCCCACCGCCGTAATTGAACGGAGACCTCATCCGCAGGACACATTGTCAGATCAGGCCAGGATGTACTTCGTTGGAAATTTCTTCATTGCCGCAACCCCCTCACGGAATCACGAAAGTCTCCCGACAGATCGATGACAGCGTTTGTGAGTACCTTCGACCGCAGACGGACTGTCACCCGAAGAGCCGGAAGAGGCTCTCTTTCCCAGGGAGGAAGTAATGCGGCGCTTATGCATCACCGTCGCGGTTCTACTCACTGCGATGACCGCGCTCATCACGAGCCCCGCCTCGGCGGCCGAACCCGCCGTCGTCACCGCGGCCGAAGCCTACAAGCAGGTCCAGCAAGCCGCTGCCGCCGGTGAGGGCGGTCGGAAGCTGGCCGACGGTTCCACCGTGTACGACTCCGCACCTTTCCTCATGCGCGTCCGCTCCTACGGTAGCGGCTACTGCCTGGACAACTTCGCCTCCGGCGGAGGGCAGAACAACTCCCCTGTCGGCTTCTGGCAGTGCAACGGCGGCGGGACCCTGCTGTGGCGGTGGCGGGTCTTCGACAGCAACCGCTTCTACGGCACCGAGTTGGTGAACAACGCTTCCGGACGCTGCCTGGACTATCCGGCCTCCGCCGGCGGCCAGACCGGTCGTCAGTTCAACGTCTACGACTGCCGAGACGGCGGCTGGTCCGGCCAGAACTTCCACATCTACATCGGCGGCTCCGACTTCTGGCTCTCATCCGAGCACACCGCTGACGCCGTCTGCCTCGACGGCTACGCCAGCAGTTGGCGCGGCAACGGCAGCCCCGTGGGCCTGTGGAGCTGCAACGTCAGCAACCCCAACGCCTGGCAGCGCTGGTACTGACCGACCGCGGAGCCGCTCTCCCCCGGCACCTCCACGCCCCCCCGATCATCGCCGACGCCCTCGGCTTCCACCCCGTCTCAACTCCGTCCAAGCCCTAGCGGTTCGCCTCTGGCCGTGACAGCTCATGTGCGCGGCCCTCGCTGGATCGCGAGTCGGCCTGGGACTCGGGTACCGAGGAAGCGCAGCATCGGCGGAGCCCCAAAGCGAGCGAAGCGAGCGGGATTTCGGGGTGGGCTCCAGCAGGCCCAGCCGGTAACAGGGCAACGGGCGGGGGGTTAAGGGGGGATCGAAAGGGGGGCGGAGCCCTCCTTGGGCAGCGCTGTCTGGAATTTCGTGCGCGAAGCGCTCCCGATGGAAGGCCGTGCTTTTAGGTGCCGCCGCGGCCCGACCATTTGATTTCGTGGGGTTTCAGGGTTACCTGGCGGCCGTCGACCGTGGCCGTGACCTCGCGGTCCGAGGTGTTCACCATGACCACCTGGCGTTCCTGGCCGATTGCCTTGATCTTGGGGTCCGAGGTTGTCACGGGCTCGACGCGTACGCCTGCCGGAAACCATTTGGTGAAGCCGCTGAGCAGGCCCGCCATCGGCATCTCCCCGCCCACCTTGGGGCTCCAGAGGCAGCCGGCGCAGTCGCCTTCGCTCTTCTGCTGCGGGTTCCAGTAAAGGGCCGTCGTCACGCCGCTCTTCGCGAATTCCATCAGCGCCGTCGCCTGCACCGCCGTGCGCTTCGCCTCCGACCAGCCGGAGTTCTCCGGCTCGACGTACCATTCGGCCCACCACACGGGCAGGTCCTTGCTCTGCTGCCGCAGCCACGTCGTGATGGCGGCGAACTTGGCCTGGGCGGCGAAATCGTCGGGTACGTTGCCCCGGTCGTTCGTCATGGACGCGCCGTCCACCACGACGAAGTCGGCGCCCTTCTTGTGCTCCAGCCAGTACGTGATCGCGTCCAGCGCCCGCTGGTCCACCGTGCCCCACGGGCCGCTCAGCTCTGAGGGGCCGCCCTTGGAGTTGGTCTCGATGGGGATGTACGGGCCGCCGACCTGGATGTCCTTGTTCACCTTCTTCAAGGCCGCGTAGACCTTGTTGTACAGCTCGGTGTACCCCTCGGCGTCCCAGCGGTTCGTGGACGGGTCCCAGAAGCCCTTGAACTCGTTCCACACCATGTAGTGCTTGACCGTCGGATACTGCTTGGCGACCGTGGCGGCCAGTTTGGCGTAGTCGTCGAAATGCTCGCGCTTGGGCGCGACCGTGTGGTTCTTGCTCCAGTCCGTACGCCCGGCCTGCCCGCCCTTCATCCAGTCCGGCGCGCAGCACAGCGTGATGACCGGCACCGCCCGCGACGACGCCATGAACTTCAGCCGCCGGTCCAGGTCACGGAAGTTGAACTGCCCGGGACTGGGCTCCGGGTTGCCGACGCCCCAGCCCATGATGTGCTGGTTCTGCAGCATGGGGACCCGGCCGAGCACGCCCCTGGCTTCCTCCACGACCTGCGGCGGCTCGTTGTCCGCGCTGTACTGGGTGTGGGTGATGCCCCAGCGCGGCCAGTTGTCGAGCGCGGGCGGCTGCTCCAACTGCGGCGCGGGCTCGCTGGGGAGCGTCGTGGCGACGTCCTCGCCCTTGAACACGCTGCGTGACTGGCTGCGCATCGACGCGTAGACCATGATGCCCGCCACCAGGACGACGGCGAGGACGCCCGCTCCCAGCGCGAGCGGCCACGGCGATCGTCTTCGTGCGTGCCGGCCGTCAGTCGGAATCACCGAATGCTCCTCATGCTGCGGCAAAGGTACAAGGACTCACGAACCTACAAGGGCTCTGGATTCTGCGAGGGCTGCGAACGTTCCAAGAGACTGCAAACGTACAAGAGCCTGACCCTTAATAGGCTAATCGCCCCACTTGCAAGGCACTTGCCGTTTCCGTTCAGGAGACAGGGGGACGCTGGCCTCCCACGGGGCCCGGAACCCCTGCGTAGCGGTACGGGACCGGCGGCCGGCCGGGCTGCACGACCAGGAGCGTGCCGGGGGTGTCGGCGTAGAAGGCGGACTCGACGGCGGCTGCCACGTCCTCGGCCGTGAGCAGGGGGAACCCGGCGTTGAGGAACATCTCCCGCGACTCCGCCACCAGCGGCGTGTCCGTGAATCCGGGGCAGACGGCGCTGATGCGGATGTTCTGGGCGGCCAGCGGCTCGGCGAGCGCCCTGACCAGGCCGACGACGGCGTGCTTGGTCATCGTGTAGATCGGGTCGCCGGCGAAGCCCACGAGCCCGGCCAGCGACGAGGTGGCCACGATGGCGCCCCCGCCCGATCGCTTGAGCAGCGGGAGGCTGGCCTGGACGCCGAAGACGACGCCGTCCACGTTCACCCCGACCACCTGGCGGTAACGCGTCAGGTCGAAGTCCGCCAGGTCCACCCGGCCCGAGATCCCCGCGTTCAGGTGGACCAGGTCGAGCCGTCCGTAGCGCCGCTCGGCCAGCGCCACCGCCTCCAGCGAGGCCTCCTCGCGGCTGACGTCGGCGGCCAGCCACGCGCCGTCCACCTCCTTGGCCAGCCTCTCGGCGCCCTCCCCGTCGAGGTCGACGAGGACGCACTTGACGCCGCCCGCTGACAGCCGCCGCGCCACCGCCGCCCCGATGCCGCTGGCCGCTCCGGTGATGAGTGCAACTGTGCTCATGGCGTGCTCCTTGCGTCGGGGGTGTCCTTCGCGAAGGCCGACCGTCAGGGCTGGTCGAGCATGCGATGCGCACGGGAGATCAGCGTGGGCACCGCGGACCCTATGCGGTCGAATCCCTCCCCAACGGTCTTACCTTGCCGGAACCGGGCGTGGATACCCTCCACGATGACAGCGAGCTTGAAGTTGCCGAAAGCCACATAAAACCCAAGATCCGAAATATCCCGGCCGGAGACCTTGGCATAGTGCGCGGCGAACTCCGCCGCGTTCATGAAACCCGGCGCCACCGTCACGTCCCCCGCCACGGGGATCCGCGCCCGTTCCTCGTCCCCCTGATCGTGCCAGTACGTCAGCGTCAGCCCCAGGTCGGCCAGCGGATCCCCCAGCGTGGACATCTCCCAGTCCACCACGGCCATGATCTCGATCGGCTCCCCGAACCGGATCAACGTGTTGTCCAGCCGGTAGTCACCGTGCACCAGCGTGCTGTCGGAGGCGGCGGGCAACCGCTCCCGCAGCCGCTCCACGAGCCGGTCGTACTCGGGCAGGTCTGCCGTCTTCGACCGCTCCCACTGCTGCCCCCACCGTTCGAGCTGCCTGGCCAGATAGCCCTCGGGCCGCCCGAAGTCCCCGAGCCCCACCTCGCGGTAGTCCACCGCGTGAATGGCCGCCAGCACCTCGGCCAGCCGCTCCGACAGCCGCCGCGTCTGCGCCGGCGACGGCGAGCCGAGCTCCTCCCGGGTCCGTACGGCGGCGCCCTCCACGTACCCCATGAGATAGAACGGCGCCCCGACGACGGACTCGTCGGCGCAGAACGCGATCGGCGAGGGCACCGGCACGGGCGTGCCCGACAGGGCCGAGATGACCCGCCACTCGCGCCGCATGTCGTGGGCGGTGGGCAGCACGTGGCCGAGCGGCGGCCGGCGCAGCACCAGGCGGCGGTCGCGGGCCTCGATCAGGTAGGTGAGATTGGACCTGCCGCCCGAGATCAGCGAGACGGACAGCGGCTCGCCCGCATCGGGCACGTTCCGGCCCATCCACGTGATCAGTGCAGGCCAGTCGATGCCAGGTACGGTCATGAACACACATTAGAACGACACTCGGTCCTGAACACCACCTGAGAGTTCGGTAACGTTCGGGACCTGCGGTTACGACTGCTCTGGTAATAGCCTTTACCCTGGCTGTACAGGTCCCCCCTCAAGCTTGAAACACAGTGGCATGCCGACGGTAGGAGCCCATGCGCGTCACCCTTGCCCTGCCCCGTGAGCTGGGACAATCCGAAGTGAGCCGCTGGAGAGAGCTGCAGGAGGCGGACCCCGCGCTCGACAGCCCCTTCTTGTCCCCGGAATTCACCATCGCGGTAGGCGAACTCCGAAATGTCGTACAGGTCGCGGTCCTCTACGACGGCCCGGACATCGTCGGTTTCTTCCCCTTCGAACGACATCCCCTCGGCATCGGCAAACCGGTCGCCGCGGGGCTGACCGACGCGCAGGGGATGGTACGTGCCAAAGAGCTCCCCATCGATCCGCGCCGCCTCCTCAAGGAGTGCGGGCTGGCGGTGTACGAGTTCGACCATCTGGTCTCCGGCCAGCCGCTGCTGAACGAGCGGCACGAAAGGCATCCGTCGCCGATCATCGACCTGCGCGGAGGCTACGAGCACTACACCGACATCCTCCGGGAGCACTCCGGCAAGACGTACAAGACCACCCTGGCCAAGTCCCGCAAGCTGCAGCGCGAGGCCGGGACGATGCGTCACGACTACGCGACCACCGACCTGACGCCCCTGCACACGCTGCTCGGCTGGAAGACCGACCAATATCGCCGCACCGGGCGCACCGACAGGTTCGCGCACCGGTGGATCGTGGAGCTGGTCGAGCGGCTGCTGGCCACCCAGTCGGACAGCTTCGCCGGGGTGCTCGACATGGTCTCCGTGGACGGGCGGCCGGTGGCCGGGCATTTCGGTCTCCGCACGCGTACGACGCTCGCCGGGTGGTTCCCCGCCTACGACACCCACTTCGCCAAGTACTCCCCCGGCCTCATCCACCACCTGGCGATGGCCGAGCAGGCCGCCGCCAACGGCATCGAGGTGATCGACATGGGCCGGGGTGAGAAGGAGTACAAGGACAAGCTCAAGACGGGCCAGCTCGAAGTGGCCGAGGGGCGGGTGGCCAGGATCGGCGCGGCCGCCGGGGTCCACTGGATGATGCGGGTGCCGGTGCGCAAGACGCGCGCCACGGTGATGGCCAACCCGTTCCTGCTCAAGACCGCCGACAGGGCGCTGAAGACCTACGGACGGCTCCGTACCGTCCTGCAGGGGTGAGGCTCGTCGAGGAGCGCACCGGCCGTCGCTGCCTGGCGCTCCCCTCCAACCGCCTCGGCCTCTACCTGGCCTTACGCCACTGGTGCGAGCCGGGCCAGCGGCTGCTCATGTCGCCGATCTCGGCCGACGAGATCCTGTTCCTGGTGCTCGCGGCCGGCCTGCGCCCGGTGATCGCGCCGCTGTCCCCGCGCGACGGCAACATCGACGTCTCCCGCGTCGACCTCGCCGCGGTGGACGCCGTCCTGACGACCAACCTGTACGGCCTGCCCGACGACGCCCCCTCCTTGTCCGGAAAAATCCTGATCGAGGATGTGGCGCACGCCATGGAGACGAGCATCGGCGGCCGGCCGCTGGGGACCTTCGGCCAGGCCGGGGTGTTCAGCCTCTCCAAGCACCCGGGGGCGGGCTCGGGCGGCGTCCTGGTCGTCGAGCACGAGTCCGACCTGCGCGCGCTCCAGCGTGCCCGTGACGCCCTGCTGGCCCCCGGTTCCCTGCGGGCCGACCTGACCGGCGTGGCCACCTCGATGGCCCGCCAGGTGGCGCTCAGGCTCGACCTCGTACGCCCCGCGCTCAGGCTCATGCGGGCACTCGGCATGCAGGAGGACCGCGAGGGCTACCGCATCGCCCTGGAGCCCGAGGCCCTGAAGCAGGCGCTCGAGCGGATCCCCGAGCTGCCGCCCTTCGACCCCTGGGTACGCGCCGACCTGCACGACTACCGCGCCCGCCGCGGCCGCGTGGCCCGCTGGTACCAGTCCAGGCGCCTGGCCAAGGTCTCCGCCGACCGCGGACGGCGACTCTCGGGCGTCGCGGCCCTGGCCGAGCTGCCCACGGTCGCGCCCGCCGTGCGCGACGACGTGCGCCGGCCGCTGTTCCGCGTGCCGCTCCTGGTGCGCGACAGGGACGCGGCCATCGCCGAGCTGGAGCGGCGCGGGGTGGCCACGGGCTACCTGTACGACCCGCCGTACGACGACTACGCCCCCGCCTTCACCGAGCCCTCCCCCGACCCCGGCCCCGCGCGCTGGTGGGCGCGGCACGTGCTGCCCGTGGACCCGGTGTACGCCTCCCGCGCCCTGCCCGTCCTGCGCGACCTCGAGCCTCCTACGCAGGGTCCGCCCTGATCAGCCGCAGGAACGCCTTCAGCCCCGTGATCACCTCCTGGTTGTCGTTCAACCCGTCCACGGTCTCGTCGAACCGGCGCGCCATGAGCGTCATCCGGCGGCCCAGATCGTGGTCGGCCAGCTCCAAGCCCTGGCGGGCGGCGTTCAGGTCGTCGATGTCCCTTTTGAGGCCCTTCATGACCGTCTCCAGCTCGGAGACCCGGTCGCGCAGGGAGATCACGTCCGCGCGCGGGTAGCGCACCTCCTGCCCGAGCGTCCTGACCCGGTCACGCAGGTGCTTCGTGTACGCCGTGATCGGCCGGAAAGCGGTGGCGAGCAGGTAGAACCCGGAGAAGTAGTAGCCGAGCTGGGCTCCTGCGAAGAACGTGACGACCGCGATCACGGCGGCCGAGACGACGTGGCCGGAGATCGCGAGCACGAGCATGCGCCGGGCGATGCGCCGCGCCTCGTCCTCGCGGTGCTGGGCCACCTCGATGCCGGCCTCCCTGGACACCTGGATCTCGTGGAGGACGTGGCGGGCGGCCAGGCACAGGTTCCACGGGACGGTCAGGACGACGACCAGCCAGAGCAGGCTGATCGCGCCGGCGCCCAGGGAGAGGAGCGTGGACGGCGCCACGCCCGCGTAGAGGATCAGCCAGACGGTGAGCAGGGTGACGATCAAGGACGCGAGGAGTAGCCACCATTTCATGGGGTTCAGCATGCTTCGGGGGTGGGGTGGGGGGCGAGAGCTCGGCTACTCAAATCCACCCTGAGCACCCGACGTGACCCGCCGCACTCCGGCTGGGGTCCCTCGGGGAGCGGAGGGCCGGGGCCGCTTGAGGAGTGGGCGGGGGTCAGTGGGGGTGGGTGGAGCGGATGAGGTCGGCGAGGATGCGGCAGCCGCGGCGGACGTCGGCGAGCGTGGCGGAGCCGTAGCCGATCACCACGCCGTGCAGCCGCGCCCGCCCGTGGTGGTGGCGGCCGATGGAGTCGAGCAGGACCCCGCGCTCCCTGGCCCGCTCGACCACGTACGGCTCGACCGACGACGGCAGCTCGGCCACCACGTGCAGCCCGGCCGTGTCGCCGCGCAGGCGGCAGACGGGCCCCAGGAGCTCGACGACCGCGGCGCGGCGGCGGGCGTACTCCAGGCGCATCCTGCGCAGGTGCCGGTCGAGGTCGCCGCACTCCAGCAGGTTGATCACGGCCTGCTGGACGGGCCCGCTGGTACGGTCGCCGACGCTGCGCCGCAGGCGGGCGATCGCGGCGACCAGCTCGGGATCGCCGACGAGCCAGCCGACGCCCACGTCGGGCGCGAGCGTCTTGGAGAGCGTGCCGAGGAGCACGACCCGCGAGGGGTCCAGGCCGTAGAGGGCGGGCAGCGGGGCGACGTCGTAACGGAACTCCGCGTCGTAGTCGTCCTCGACGATCGTCGCGCCCGTGCTCCTGGCCCAGGCCAGCAACCGCTCCCTGCGCGGGATCGGGAGCCGCCCGCCCAGGGGGTACTGGTGCGCGGGCGTGGTGTAGAGCACGCGGAGGTCGCCGGGCAGCCCGTCCACGATCACGCCGTCCTCGTCCACCGGGCACGGCACCACCTGGGCGCCCCTGGCCGCGAAGACCGTGCGCGCCACGTGGTAGCCCGGGTCCTCGACGCCGGCCCGCGTGCCGTTGCCGAGCAGGGCCAGCGCGCACAGGTCGAGCCCGTTGCCGGTGCCCCGGGTGACCAGGATGTTCTCGGGGCCGACTGCCATGCCTCTGGCCCGTCTCAGGTGGTCGGCGAGCAGCTCCCTGAGGCGCGGCAGGCCGTACGGGGTGGGATCGGCGCCCGGCGGCAGGTCGGCGGCCCTGCGCCAGGCCCGCTTCCACGCCGCCAGGTCGTAGTCGCGCACCCAGGGCTGGCCCGGCGTGAGGTCGATCCAGTCGGCGGGGGCGGGCGGCGGCGCGGGCACGTACGGCGTCTGCTCGCGCGGCGGCGGGGCCACCTCCATGTCGGCCACGAACGTCCCGGAGCCGTGCCGCCCGTCCAGCCACCCCTCCGCGTACAGCTGCTGGTACGCCTCCGTGATCACGGTCCTGCTCACCGCGAGCTGGGTCGCCAGGGAACGCGTGGACGGCAGCCGCTCGCCGGGCGCCAGCGTGCCGTCCAGCATGGCGCGCCGCAGCCAGTCGGCCAGCTGCGCGGTCAGCGGCGCGTCCGAGTCGCGGGAAAGGGAAACGGGCAGGTCAACATGGGTACGCACGGAAGTGGTCTCCGCGAAGGGCTCGATAGTGGCCCTACAGAATAGGTCCACTTCCTGGTTACGGTCGAATCATGCTCTCCACCACTTCCCGTACCACGCTCGGCCGCTCGAAGGAGCGGGGCAGCACCGACAGGAACGATCTCTTCGAGGTGCTCGACACCGGTCTGGTCTGCCACCTGGGCGTGGTCGTGAACGGCCACCCCATGGTCGTGCCCACGGGCTACGGCCGCATCGGCGAGACCCTCTACCTGCACGGCTCCACGGGGGCCACGACGCTGCGCGCCGCCGACGGCGGCGAGGTGTGCGTCACGGTCACGCACGTGGACGGGATCGTGCTGGCCCGCTCCGTCTTCCACCACTCGGTCAACTACCGTTCGGCGGTCATCTACGGCCGCGCCAGGCTCGTGACGGACCCGGAGGAGCGGATGGCGGGGCTGCGGGCCCTGTCGGAGCAGCTCGCGCCGGGACAGTGGGACTACGTCCGGCAGCCCAACCGCAAGGAGCTCGCCGCCACCGCCGTGCTGGCCCTGTCGTTGGAGGAGGCGTCGGTCAAGATCAGGCGCGGGGCGCCCAAGGACGAGGAAGAGGACTACGACCTGCCGGTCTGGGCCGGGGTGCTGCCCCTGGTCACCACGTGGGGCGAACCCGAGCCAGATCCGATGCTCCCAGAAGGTATCGACGCGCCTGTTCACATCCTCCATCGGGAGTAGTTCCATTGAGCAGGCAACACCTGCTCCTGATGGTGATGGGAGACGGCGATGGAGTGGAGCGCTCCCGGATATACGGAAGTCAAGCAACTCGGCGCGGGCGCCAGCGGGCGCGTGGCGATGGCCGTCCACGACGAGACCGGCGTCAAGGTCGCCATCAAGTACCTCTCCGAGGGACTGCTGCGCGATCCCGCCGCGCTGGGCAGGTTCCAGGCCGAGGCACGGCTGCTGACCACCCTGCGCGACCCGAACATCGCCACGATGTGGGAGTACGTCCAGGACACCGGTGGCGCGGCCATCGTGATGGAGCTGGTCAACGGCGTCTCGTTGCGGGCCCTGCTGCGCGAGAACGGCGCGACCGAGCCCGAGGCGGCGCTGGTGGTGCTGAAGGGGTCGCTGCTCGGGCTGGCCAGGGCGCACGACCTCGGGCTGGTGCACAGGGACTACAAGCCCGAGAACGTGATCGTCAGGGACGACGGGGTCAGCAAGCTCGTCGACTTCGGCATCGCGGTTCGGCAGGGCACGCTCACGCACCCCGAGGGCACGCCGCCGTACATGGCGCCCGAGCTGTGGGAGGGGCTGCCCGCCTCGCCCGCGACCGACGTGTACGCGGCCACCGCCGTCTTCTTCGAGTGCCTGACGGGGCACCGGCCCTACCGCTCCACCGAGCCGAGCGTGCTCGGCTACCAGCACGTGCACGCCCCTGTGCCGTTCCACGACGCGCCGCAGCCGGTGCGCGAGCTGGTCAGGCGCGGGCTGGCCAAGGACCCGGCGCGGCGACCGGCGAGCGCGCACGCGTTCGTGGCGGAGCTGGAGGCCATGGCCAGGGCCGCGTACGGCGAGGACTGGGAGGAGCGCGGAAAGCGCCGCCTGGCCGCGCTCGTGGCCCTGCTGGCCCTGCTGCTGCCCACGGCGCAGACGCCCGTCCCCGAGGTGACGACCTCGCTGGCCCGGACGGTCTTCCGCGGCCTGCGCTCGAACGCGGCACGCATGGCCATGGCCGGCGCCGTGGCCGTGGCGACCGCCGTGGCGGTGGTGGTCGTGCTGGCCAACCGCCAGTCGCCGCCCACGGAGGAACTCGGCGCGGCGGCGGCCGTCCCGCCCTCGCAGTTCACGACGGAGCCGGCGGCCGATCCCCCGACCACGCCGGAGCCGACGCCCGAGACCACACCTGAGGTCACCCCGAAGGCGACGCCCGCGAGCACCCCCAAGGCGGTCGTCCCGATAAAGACGCCCATACACACCCCCGTGAAGACCCCGGTCAACACACCGACCGCCACGAAACCGGTCAAGACGCCCAAGCCCACCAAGAAGGCCACCCCGACCCCCACCCCCAAGCGGACGCCGACTCCCACCCCGACCCCCACCCCGACTCCGACGCCCACCCCCACTCCCACTCCCACCCCGGAGCCCGTGACCGACGTGCTCGGGGTGAACGTGGGCGGCCTCACGGTCGACGAGGACGGCGACGCCACCGCCACGGTCACCGTACGCACCGACGGCACCGCCGCCGTCATCGCCACCGCGACCTGGTCGGCACCCGGCGCGGGCGGCCGCACCCAGCGCCTGCGCCTGGCCGGCGCCAGGTCCTACACCCGCACGCTCTCCTGGTCCATCGGCGAGCGCCCGTGCGGCAGGACGGTGACGCTGACCGTCGCCACCTCTCCTGCGGCCCCAGGAGGCGCCAGGACGGCCTCGCTGGCCGTGCCGCCCTGCCCGACGAGGGTGACCGGCCTGCGCGTCTCTCTGGACCTGCCGGACGCGCCGGGCCGCACCGCGGAAGCGGCGGTGCGGGTGACCGCGAGCGGCACCGGGGAGATCCCCGTCGAGGCCCAGTTCGCGGTCAACGGCGATCCGGTCGGCACCCGTTCCGCGACCCTGTCCGGCCGGACCTCTTATGCGCGCTCGTTCGCCCACACCTTCAGGTCCCGCCCGTGCGGCGCGATCCTGTCGGTGCGGGTGCGCGCCGGTGACCGGACCGCCACCGCGCGGGCCTCGGTGCCCTGCCCGCCGCGGGTGGAGCGGGTCTCGATCGTCAGGGCCGGTCAAGGCGAGGGCGGGCTCGTCGCGACCGTCTCGGTGACCACGTCGAGCACCGAGCCGGTACGCCTCGTCGTGTCGTTCTCGGCCGGCGAGGGCGGGGGCACGGAGTCGGTCACCCTGTCCGGCGACACGTCGTACACCAGGACCTTGAGCCACTCCGTCAAGCTCCCCTGCGGCACGAAGTGGTCCGTGACGGCCTCCACCGACCCGGCGGCCGGCAACGGGAGCGACAGCGCGAGCGGGGCCACCCAGGAGTGCCCAAGGGAGGAGGAACCTCCCAAAGAGGAGGAGCCCAGCAAGACACCTAGCCCCGGCACAGACGACAACATTGGGTGACATTGTTGACTAATAGGGATATCGGTAGCGGGAAAGCGGTTCCCTCTGGTTAAGCTACGGCCGTTTGATGAGGGTGGGGGCCCGGCAGACTCCAGAGGAGACCGTTATGCACGGTGAAGGCCAGTGGGGGGTCCCCGGCTACACCGAGATCCGCGACCTGGGCTCGGGTGCGTCCGGGCGTGTGGTCCTGGCCAGGCGCGACCTCGACGGCGTCGAGGTCGCGATCAAGTACCTCAGCGACGAACTGAAGACCGACGTGGGGTTCGTCGCGCGCTTCCGGCACGAGGCCCGGCTGCTCGGCACGCTCCAGAGCCAGTACCACGCCCGGCTGATCGACTACGTCGAGTCCGGCCGGGGCGCGGCGATCGTCATGGAGCTGATCAGAGGGGTGTCGCTGCGCGAGATCCTCAGGTCCGAGGGCCCGACCGGCCCTGAGGCGGCGCTGACCGTCCTCAAGGGCTCGCTCCAGGGTCTGGCCTCGGCGCACGCGCTCGGCGTCGTCCACCGCGACTTCAAGCCCGAGAACGTCATGGTCCAGGGCGACGGCACCAGCAAGCTCGTGGACTTCGGCATCGCGGTCAAGGCGGGCGAGGGCGCGAGCGCCGCGGGCACGCCGCCGTACATGGCGCCCGAGCAGTGGGCGGGCGGTCCTCCCGCGCCCCCTACCGACGTGTACGCGGCGACCGTCGTGTTCTTCGAGTGCCTGACCGGCACCAGGCCCTTCCGCGCCCCCAACGTCGCCGCCCTGGCCCGCCAGCACCAGAGCTCGCCGCCGCCGGTGGACGAGGTGCCCGCGCCGCTGCAGAGCCTCGTCGAACGCGGCCTGGCCAAGGACCCGGCCCAGCGGCCGCCGTCCGCGGAGGCGTTCCTGAGCGAGCTGGAGGCGGTCGCGGCCGAGGGGTACGGGCCCGACTGGGAGGAGCGCGGACGCCGCCGCCTGGCCGCGCTCGCCGGCCTGCTGGTCCTGCTCTTCCCGACCGCCCTCGACGAGCCCGCCCAGACGCAGACCTCGCTGGCCGAGACCCGGTTCCGCGACCCGTCGCGCGTCCTCGGCAAGCTGCCCGCGAAGATCGCCATCGGCGCGACCGCCGTCGGCGTGCTGGTGGCGGTGGTCGTGGTCATCGCCAACGCCTCGTCGGACACGCCGGTGCTGCGGGCGCAGACCAGTACGGTCTCCCCGACCACGGCCGTGCCCGCGACGCCGGAGCCCGTGGAGACCGACGAGGAGCCGACGCCCACTCCCTCGGCCGAGGCGACCACCCCGGAGGCGACGCCGACGCAGAGCGCCGCGCCGCCGCCCGTACAGCCGACCGCCACCACGCGCCCCACGCGGCGGCCGACGCGCAAGCCCACGCCCAAGGCCGTCGCCACCCCCGTCAAGACGCCTCCCAAGATCAAGAAGCCGACCCCGACCCCGTCTCCGGAGCAGTCCCGGATCACCGGCACACCCCACGACCCCGAGGGCGACATCCCGCCGACCACGGCCGCGCCCACCCCGACGCCTCCTCCCGCCACCACGACCCCGCCGACCCGGCCGACCCGGCCCGCCCCGACGCCCAGCTCGCCTCCCGGCGACGGCGGCGAGGGCGGAAGCGGAGGCGAAGGGGAGCCGTCGCCGGAACAGCCTCGGATCGATCGCGGGAGTGACGCGCAGGCCGCGCTGGTCGCCTTCGGCCTGATGACGTCCGGCGCGGTTCCGGTCACACTTGCGGTGAGACGCCGTATGGCGGGACGCCACAGAAGGAAGCGCTGAGACGCGCCGGGGGGACGGCGGATGAACAACCCTGGACACGGGATCGCCGGTTTCCGGCTCACTGAACACACCTGGATGACCGAGCTCGGCAACTGGATCGACGCGATCTCACCCGATGGCCGCAGGGCGGGGGCGCTGCTGTTCGACCCGAAGATCATCGCCCTGCCCGGCGTGCGTGACCGGGTGGTGCACGCGGTCATGACCGACCAGCGGCTGGTGCTGGGCGGGCTGACCGGGCTGATCCCGGTGGCCGACGTGGTGGCGGCGGGCGACCAGGTGTGGCTGCTCACCGCGCAGGCGGTCAGCCCCACTCTGTCCGATCTGCTCGCCGCCGGGCCGATCGGCCCGGCGGGTGCGGCGTCCGTACTCGTGGAGACCGCCCAGACGCTGATCGCGCTGCACGCGGCCGGGGTCACGCACGGGTCCGTGCACCCGGGCACCGTGGTGATCACGGCGGAGGGGGCCCCGCTGCTGTCCGAGCGCGGGCTGTCCGACGCCATCCGCGGCCGGGTCGCGCCTCGCGAGCGGGACGCGGCCGGGTGGGCGTCGCTGGCGCGCGGGCTGGCCGCCTCGTTCGGGCAGGGCCGGCAGGAGGCCGAGCTGTTCGAACGCGCCGCGGCCACGGCCGGGACCCTGGGCCTGGCCGCCGCCCGCGACCTGCTTGCCGGCCAGGCCACCGGCCGGGAGGAGCTGGCGCAGGCCGCCCGCGGGAGGTCGGCGTTCGCCCAGGCACGGGCGTACGCGCCGCCGCCCGTCCTGCCGCCCAGGGACGAGGGCGACATCGTCACGCTGCTGCACGTCCCGGGCCGGTCGTCGGGGCCGGTGCAGTTCGGACCGGGGATCGGCACGCAGGAGCAGCGGCCGGAGACGACGGCCGAACGGATCTGGCGGGCCGGGCGCGACCAGGCCGCCACCGAGCACCGTCCCGGCGTCAGGCTCGCCAAGGCCTCGCGGGCGCGGCGGCGGCGCACGATCACCTCCGCGGCCCTCTTCGCGGTGATCATGGCGGGGGCGGTCCTGGCCTGGTTCTACGTGGGGAAGACGCCGGAGCTGGCGGTCGAGTCGATCGACGTGGTGGCGCCGAAGAAGACCCAGGGCTGCGACAAGGCCGTCCTGATCACCGGAACGGTCGTCACCAACGGAGCGCCTGGCGAGATCACCTACGAGTGGCGCAAGAACCTGGACAAGGAGGTCGTCAGGGGGACGCTGCGCACGAAGGCGGACCAGACGACGTACGAGGTGCCGCTCCGGTGGACGCTCCAGGGCAGGAGCAACGTCAAGGCCACCGCCACGCTGCGGATCCTGACGCCCGGCCCGGTCCGCAGCGACAAGGCCAGCTTCACGTACAAGTGCTGATGCCCTCGCGACAATGCATATCAATGAGGTTCTTACTAATCTGGCGAACATGACCACGCAGACCCCCGCGGGCTGGTACCCGGACCCGTACGGAGAGCCCCAGCTCCGCTGGTGGGACGGCACCCAGTGGACCGACGCCCTCCATGCGCAGCAGCAGCCCGGGCCGGGCGGACCCCCGCAGCAGCCCTCCGGGCCGCAGCCGCAGCCCCCGTCGCAGCCCCAGCCCCAGCCCCAGTCACAGCCGAGCCCCGACTGGTCGGCGACGCCCGCGAACCCCACGCTCCAGTTCGGCCAGCCGACGTACGGGCAGGGAAGCTACGGCCAGCCGACGGCGCCCACCCAGTGGGGCGGCCCGCCCCTGCCCGGCGTGAACTACGGCCCGCCGCCCAAGCAGTCCAACCCGCTGCCCTGGGTGTTCGGGGGTCTGGCGGCCCTGGTGGTGGTCGCGCTGATCGTGGTGGCCGGCATCTTCTTCGTCAACCGGAGCACCAGCCCGACGGCGTCGCTGCCGACACCGGCCGACACCTTCGAGCAGGAGGACCCGCCGAGCCAGGAGCCCCCGTCCAACGAGCCGCCCTCCCAGGGCGTCACCGAGCTGCCCCAGCCGGTCGGCGGCCGCATCACCGACCCGAAGGCCGGCCTGTCCTTCCAGGTGCCCGACAGCTGGACGGTGCCCAAGTCCGCCGAGGTCAACGGCTCCAACCCGGCCCCGACCCAGCAGCTGTGGTCGGGCGGGGCGCAGGCCGTCTCGCAGGCGAAGTACGACGGCGAGGGCGACTGGATCGGCAACATCTACACGGGCCTGCTCAACGAGCTCTATCCCTATTCCGGCGCCTCCGGCATGGGCGACACGGCCAAGGCGGTGTTCGTCGACTTCTCCACCAAGTTCTACCAGGTCGCTCACGAGACCAAGGTGGTGGAGGACAAGGCGATGAAGATCGGCGACAAGGACGCCTGGGTGCTGCAGTTCCAGCTCGACTTCTCCAAGGTCTCGGAGGAGAAGGGCTACAAATGGAAGAAGGAGAACGGCGCGATCGTGCTCATGGACCGTGGCGACGGGCAGCGTCCGGCCATCATGTACGCCTCCATTCCCGACAATCTGGGCACCGACGTGCTGGCCAAGGTTCTCGGCTCGCTCAAGCCCGCCTAATCAGTGGCACTAGGCTGGTGGGGTAACAAGCGGGCGGATTGCTCCGAGCCGCTGGGCGAGGAGATCGAATGAGTGACTTGCTGGTCTGGATCGACTGCGAGATGACCGGGCTCGACCTGGGTCGCGACGCGCTGATCGAGGTGGCGTGCGTCATCACCGACAGCGAGCTCAATCAGCTCGACGAGGGCGTCGACGTGGTCATCAAGCCGCCGCCGGAGTCGCTGGAGCAGATGTCGCAGGTCGTACGCGAGATGCACACCGCCTCGGGGCTCCTGCCCGAGCTGGCGGGCGGTGTGACGCTGGCGGAGGCCGAGTCGGTCGTGCTCGACTACATCCGGCGGCACGTCCCCGAGGCGAAGAAGGCGCCGCTGTGCGGCAACTCGATCGGCACCGACCGCACGTTCATCGCGCGCGACATGCCCGGGGTCGATGGTTATCTGCACTACCGGATGGTCGACGTCTCGTCGATCAAGGAGCTGGTGCGCCGCTGGTACCCCCGCGTCTACTTCGCGGCACCCGAGAAGCAGGGCGGACACCGGGCTCTGGCGGACATCACGGAGAGCATCAGGGAGCTTCGCTACTACCGCGCGGCGATCTTCGTCGCCCAGCCGGGGCCCGATTCGGCGACCGCGAGATCCCTGGCTGAGCGTGTCAGCGGCTAAAGGAGTGGCGTAAAGACTCCCGAACCCCGCTACACTTTTCCTGTGCCACCACACAGCGGTGGCCATGGTGGGTGTAGCTCAGTTGGCAGAGCGCCAGGTTGTGGTCCTGGATGTCGAGGGTTCAAGTCCCTTCACTCACCCCAACGAGGCACGGCCGGTCCTTCGGGGCCGGCCGTTGTCGTTTTCTCCCAACAACGGCCCCAAATCATGACATTGCGAGTTATGCTCGCTGTCTACCGCTAACGCCGGAAGCGCGGGGGCCATCGGCGATCTGACCGTCTGCGCGCCACCCGGAGGCCGGATGAGAGTCGACGACGCAGCGTTCGATAGCGTGTTCACGTCCCTGAGCAAGCGTGAAGCCGAGGTCATGGACCTGATCGCCACCGGTCAGTCCAACGGGCAGATCGCTCAACGGCTGTTCCTCAGCGAGAAGACGGTCAAGAACCACGTCAATCGCATCTACGCCAAGCTAGGGGTGGACTCCCGGGTCACCGCCATCGGCCTGTGGCGGTCCCGCCAGGAGTAGCCCGCTTTCCGCGACCCCGTCACGAGCGACCCGCCTCCCGATCCGGCGGGCCGTCTACAGGCCTGAGCCGCCGGTTCCGTGAGCGCATTCAGGGGCAGACCCCATGGCATGGTTCAGAGACCGCGAGTCGTGGTGGTGGGCGGCGGATTCGCCGGGCTGGCCGCCACCAAGGAGTTGGCCAAGGCCGGAGCGCTGGTGACGCTCATCGACCGCAACCCGTACGCGACTTTCCAACCCCTCCTCTACCAGGTGGCCACCGCCAGCATGGGCAGCGCGGACGTGTCGTACCCGATCCGCACGTTCGCCGCCAGGTGGCCCAACGTGCGGGCGCGGCGGGCCGCGCTGAGCAAGATCCTCCCGGGCGAGCGGCGGGTGGAGCTCGACGACGGCAGCGGGATCGAGTACGACTACCTCGTGCTGGGCACCGGCGTCACCACCAACTGGCTCGGCATCGAGGGCGCGCAGGAGAACGCGCTGCCCATCTACTCGCTCGGCGACGCGGCGGTGCTGCGCCGCCGGTTCCAGGACTACCTGGAGGACACCGCGGCGGGCCGGCGCGAGAGCGTGCACGTCGTGGTGGTCGGCGCGGGCGCGACCGGGGTCGAGATGGCGGGCACGCTGGCCGAGCTGCGGCGGCGCACGCTGCCGCTGACGCATCCCGAGATCAAGCCGGAGCAGACCAGCGTGACGCTGGTGGAGCGGTTCGACTACGTGCTGGCGCCGTACAAGCCGCGGCTGCGCGACAGGGCGGCGGCCGCGCTGCGCAAGAGGGGGGTGAACCTGCGGCTGGGCGCCACGGTGGCGTCCGTCGAGCCGGACGCCGTGGTGCTGTCGGACGGCACGCGGCTGCCGTCCGACGTCACCGTGTGGGCGCTCGGCGTCACCGCGCCCAAGCAGGCGGGCGACTGGGGCCTGCCGCAGGGCAAGGGCGGGCGGATCACGGTCACGCAGGCGCTGAACGTACCGGACCATCCCGAGATCTTCGTGGCGGGCGACCTGGCGGGGCCGCCCAATCCGCTCCCCCAGCTCGCCCAGCCGGCGATCCAGATGGGCGAGCACGTGGGGCGGCAGATCGTCGCGGTGCACCAGGGGCGGTCACCGGCGGCGTTCAAGTATCACGATCCGGGCATCATGGCCACCGTCGGCAAGGCGGAGGCCGTGTTGCAGCTGTCCAACGGGCTGATCATGTACGGGCTGCCCGCCTGGCTGGCGTGGATCTTCGTCCACGTGGCGTACCTGCTGGGCGGGCGCAACCGCATGACCGTTCTGCTGAACTTCTTCTGGCGCTACTTCGGGCCGCGCCGCGCGGCCACCAGCGTCACGCAGTAAGAGCCGCCGACAGGGCCCGGAGGCCGTGGTCGACGTCGGCCTCCGGGATGTTCAGCGCGGGCCTCAGGCGGACCGAACGGGGCCCGCAGGGCAGCACCAGCACCCCGTGCTCCTCCCTGAGGCGGGTCACCAGCGCGTCGCGCTCGGCCTGGTCGGGCAGGTCGAACGCGCACATCAGGCCCCGGCCGCGGACGTTCGAGATCGACTCGGGGCGCTCGGCCTCCAGCTTGGTGAGGCTTTCGAGCAGCACGTTGCCGAGGGCGCCGGCGCGGGCGATCAGGCCGTCGCGTTCGACGATCTCCAGGATGCCCCGGCTGCGCACCATGTCCACCAGGCCGCCGCCCCAGGTCGAGTTGATCCGCCCGCTCTGCCGGAACACGTTGTCCGGCACCAGGTCGACCCGGCTACCCGCCATGATCCCGCCCACCTGCACCTTCTTCGCGAAGGCCACCACGTCCGGAGCGAGACCCAGCTGCTGGTACGCCCACGGCGTCCCGGTCGTCCCGCCGCCCGTCTGAACCTCGTCAAGGATGAACAGGGCGTCGTACTCATGGCACATGTGCTGCATGGCCTGCAGGAACTCGGGCCGCATGTGGTTGTCGCCGCCCTCGCCCTGGATGGGCTCGGCGATGAAGCAGGCGATGTCATGCGGATTCCGCTCGAACGCCTCACGGGCCTGGGCCAGCGCGCGCTCCTCGGCGGCCTCCACGTCTCCGAAGTGGATGGCGGGCACGTCGATCCGCGGCCAGTCGAACTTGGGGAAGCGGTCGGTCTTGCCCGGCTCGGTGTTGGTGAGGCTCAGGGTGTAGCCGCTGCGGCCGTGGAAGGCCTTGGCCAGGTGCAGGACCTTGGTGCCCAGCTCACGCGAGCGTCCGGCGGCCTCGTTGCGGCGGCTCTTCCAGTCGAAGGCGGTCTTGAGCGCGTTCTCGACGGCCAGGGCGCCGCCCTCGACGAAGAACAGGTGCGGCAGGTCGGGGTCGCCCAGCACGCGGACGAAGGTGTCGACGAAGTCCGCCAGATGCTCGGTGTAGATGTCTGGGTTCGCCGGTTTGTTCCGGGCGACCTGACCGAGCAGGAGAGCGAAGTCGGGGTCGAAGGGCGGGTTCACCCCGAGCGGGGCCGAGGCGAAGAACGTGTAGAAGTCGAGGTAGCGGCGGCCGTTTCGGGCGTCGACGAGCCAGGAGCCGCGGCTGAGCTCGAGATCGAGCACGAGCCGGTATCCGTCGACGAGCAGGTGGCGGGCGAGGCGGGCGTGTACGTCCATGAAGACTCCACGTGCGTCGGTCTGACCGGATGTTCCTCTTGAGGAACACGGGCATCTACGCAAAATTTACGGCATACCTACCCTGCGAGTGAAGTTCTTCACGCGGAACGACAGAGCGATCATGGCGATGCCGTGCAGGATCGCGAAGATGCCGACCAGCCAGACGAGGCTGAGCAGTCCCGCAGCCGGCCAGATGAGCAGCAGGATGCCGAAGATCAGCGACAGGATACCGCCGACGATGAGCATCCATTCGTTGTCGATGGACTTGCGGAGTTTGATGCCGGCGATGATCTCCGAGACGCCCGCGAAGATGGCCCAGAAGGCCACGACGTAGAGCAGAGCCAGTGACGTGATGCCCGGCCAGATAAATGTCGCGATGCCGGCCAATATCCCGATAATTCCCGAGATGATCAGCCAGGCTCGCGACTCGGCCCCGTGCCGGAACCCGGCGAACAGCTCAGCCACACCGCCGACCAGCGCGTACGCACCGAAGAAGATCACGAGCACGAGCAGCGTGATCGCCGGCCAGATCAGCGCCAGGATGCCGAAGATCAGCGAGGCTAGGCCGCGTATGAGTAGAAGCCACCACGACCGTGTGATATCTCCCATACTGATCTAATTTCCAGGTAATGCCCGAAATCAGACCAGTGTGGGGTCAAATGTCGGTGATCCGCACTCCAACGGTGCCGGTGCTCCCCCTGCGGAGCCTGCTGCCGAGCAGCGTGATCCGCCCCATGAGGCCGTACTTGCGCCGCAGCAGCCCGCGCACCCGCTCGGTCTCCGCCGCGTCCAGCACCACGGCCCGGCCCTTGACCGGCTCGGTCTTCACCTTGCCCCGCACGTCGCACCCGGCCACGCTGACCTCGGGGTTGTTCCGGATCCGCTTGATCTTGCCGGAGTCGGCGACGGTCCAGAAGACCACCGCGTCACCGTCCTGCACGGCCCACACCGGAGTCGCGACGGGGGTGCCGTCCCTCCGGTACGTGGTCACCGAGATGTACTGCTCTGCCCCAAGGTTCATCACACGTGCGAATAAACCACAATCGACACCGCGATGTACTGGACCAGGTACGCCGCCAGGGTGAAGGCGTGGAACACCTCGTGGAAGCCGAACCAGCGGGGCGACGGGTCCGGGCGGCGCAGGCCGTACACGACGGCCCCGGCCGAGTAGAAGACGCCCCCGACGGCCACCAGCACGACGGCGGCCACGCCCGCGCCATCCAGCAACTGCGGCATCACGAAGATCGCGGTCCAGCCCAGCGCCAGGTAGAGGACGGTGTAGAGCCAGCGCGGCGCACCTATCCAGAACACCCGGAACAGCACCCCGGCCAGCGCGCCGCCCCAGATCACGGAGAGCACCGCGATCCTCGCCACCCCGTCCAGCGCGAGCAGGGCGAAAGGCGTGTACGTGCCGGCAATGATCAAATAGATGTTGGCATGGTCGAACCGGCGCAGGAACTCCGCCAGCCGCGGCCCCATCGTGCCCCGGTGATAGGTCGCCGAGATCCCGAACAACAGACCGGACGTGATGGCGTAGACGGCGGAGGCCACCCGCGCCTGCAGGGTCGGGCCGAGCGCCACGAGCACGAACCCCGCGACCAGCGTCACGGGCAGCGCCCCGGTGTGCAACCAGCCTCGCAGCCTGGGCTTGACGGTGATGGTCGTCATGAAACCTACGGTACCGTAGGTTAGGGTCGCCTTCTCACCGACCCCAAGGTGCTCGCAGTCAGGGGCCGGGGGCCTTTGAGGGAAAAGGCGGAGGCGTCCGCCGGAGGTGGCCTTTCGCAGCTCAGAGGCCGCTGAAGAAACGCGCGGCGATGGGGACGGCGGCCTGCCGGCCCGAGCCGCCGTGCCGGACGAAGACGCAGAAGGCCAGGTCGTCCCGGTAACCGATGAACCACGCGTGCGACAGTTCCTCGTCCGGCACCTCGGCCGTCCCCGTCTTGCCCGCCACGCCCGCCGGCAGCCCCATGTCGCTCGCCGTGCCGTGATCGACCACGGCGGCCATCATGTCCCTGAGCGAGGCCACGATCCCCTCGTCCATCCGCACGTCCTTGTGCGGGATGCCGTCGATCCGGCGCACCTCCGCGTCCGACAGCAGCCGGGGCGAGCGCCAGGTGCCGCTCTGCACGGCGGCGGCGAGCGCGGCCATGCACAGCGGCGTCGCGACCACCTGGCCCTGGCCGATCGCGTCGAGGCCGAACATGTCGGGATCGTCGGTTTCCTGCATGGCCCCGCAGGTGCCGCCGATGCCGGTCGCGATCTGCCGGCTGAACCCCCACTCGTCCGCCGTCTCACGCAGTTGGTCCGCGGTGAGCCTGGTGGTGGCCTGCTCGACGAACGTCGTGTTGCACGAGTACGCGTACGCGTCGGTGAAGCTGATGAGCCCGCGGTCCACCTCGCCGTCGTTCTTGAAGGGCGCGTGGAACGGGATGGTGTACGTGCCGGGGCACCGGACCTCCGCCGCCGGGTCGAGCCCGCTCCCGAGCAGCGCCGCCGCCGTGATCGTCTTGAAGACGGACCCCGGGGGGAAGACGTCCCGGACCGCGCTGTAGTTGTTCTTGAGCCGGTCGGCCAGCGCCAGGATCTCGCCGGTGCTCGGCCGGATGACGACCATCGCGGAGTCGTCGACCCCGTCCAGCGCCCTGGCGGCCGCCGCCTGCACGGGCCGCGACAGCGTGGTGCGCTCGACGTCCGCCTTGGGCAGGCGGGTCAGCAGCTGCCTGGCGGGCTGCCCCGGCGCCTTCGACACCAGCTCCCAGCCGCGGGACGACGACCCGAACTCGGGTTTGAGCTGATTGAGATAGGCGTCCGCGTAGCTGTCGTTCGGGATCCGCTCGCCCTCGCTGGTGACCAGCTCGGTCACCGACGCGTCGACCTCGTCCAGCTCCAGCGTGCCGCCGTCCTTGAGCAGGGGGTGCAGCGTCTCTGGGGCCCACAGCACCTTCCAGGCCCGGTCCCGTACGCCGAGCCGCAACGTGCTGTCGAACGGCCACGCCCCGAGGTCGGCGAGCTGCCGCACCCCGGCGAACGGCACCTCGGCGGCCCCCTCCCCCGTGCTCTTCAACCGCCCCGGGGTCAGCCGGATGGACTCGATGTGGAGCTCCTCCGTCAGCCGGTGATGCCGGACGGCGAAGTCGGCCGGCGGCTGGTACACCAGGCGCGCCATGCGCGACACGTCACCCTTGCCCCAGGCGTCGAAGTAGTCCGCGGCGGTCTGGGAAGCGCTCCCCTTGACCCGGTTCGACGCCGCGACTGCGAACGCACCCGCCCCAACTACCGCGACAAGTGCGATAACGAGCACAATCAGCCTTCGTCGTCGCATACGGTTTCTCCCAGGAGGGGATCAGCGTGGCACGAGGACAACGGGAACCGATGCCCGGCGTGTATCCGGTGACGTTCGGCGAGGTCGAGCTTCTCCGTGACCTGGACCGGCAGGACGGCTGGGTGCTGTCCAAAGATGGCGTACCTCAGTCGTATGTTGATCTTCAAGACCCGACATTTCTGGAATTTGAGTATGTACGACTCATGGCGGATGTGATCGACCTTTTGTCGGAAGGACCGCTGAGCTGCGTACACGTGGGCGGCGGCGCCTGCACCATCCCCCGCTACGTCGCCTCCACCCGGCCCGGCTCCCGCCACATCGTCATCGAGCCGGACGGCCTCCTCGTCAATCTGGTACGCGAGCAGCTGGACCTGCGTTCGGTGCCCCGCCTGAAGGTCATCGTGGCCGGGGGCCGCGAGGGCACCGCCAAGGTGTGGGACGACTCGGCGGACCTGGTGGTGCTGGACGCCTTCACGGGGGCGACGATGCCCGTGGACCTGGCCACGACCGAGTACATGGGGGACATCGCCAGGATCCTCCGCCCGGACGGGACCCTCCTGATCAACCTGGCCGACGGCAAGGGCCTGGCCTTCGCCAGGCGCCTGCTCGCCACGGTGACCGGCACGTTCGGCCACGTGGCCCTGCTGGCGGAGCCGGGCATCATGCGCGGCCGCCGCTTCGGCAACCTGATCGTGGCCGCGTCCCGTACGGGCCTGCCGCTGGACCTCCTGACGCGGCGCGCGGCGGGCGGGCTGACGCAGGCGAGATGCGTGCACGGCGAGGCTTTGACGAACTTCATCGCCGGCGCCGCCCCCATCAAGGACGGCGACCCGGTCCTCGCCCCCGTCCCCCCGCCCGCCGTCTTCGGCTGACCGGCCGATCCTCCCGAGTCGAGGCCTCTTCCCCGTGCGCCCGAAAAGTGATATCACTTTGATAGCAGACAAAGTCAGCTAGAAAAGGGGACGGGCGATGACAGACACATCGTTCGAAGGGACCGTCGTGGACATGCCGGCGCCGCACACCAGCGAGCACCCCGTCCGGGCGGCCAACGGATTCGTGCTGCTGGGGGTCGCGGTGGTGCTGATCCTGGGCGGGGCGGCATTACTCGCGCTGGGGATCATCATGCTCGCCGGCGGGGCCGGGCAGTCCGGCGCGTGGGTGGTGGTGGCGGCCCCCCTCGTGGTCCTCGCGGGCGCGACGCTGTGCTGCGGGCTCACCGCCGTGGCGCCGGGCGAGGCCAGGGTGGTGCAGCTGCTCGGCCGGTACGTCGGCACCCTGCGGACGCCGGGCTTCCAGTGGGTCAACCCGTTCACCCTGCGGCGGCGGGTGTCCACCAGGATCCGCAACCACGAGACCGAGGTGACGAAGGTCAACGACGCGGACGGCAACCCGATCCAGATCGCGACCGTGGTGGTCTGGCAGGTACAGGACACGGCGCAGGCGGTGTTCGAGGTGGATGACTTCGTGGAGTTCGTCGCCATCCAGGCGGAGACGGCGGTGCGGCACATCGCGGGTGTCTACCCGTACGACGCGCACGGCGAGCCGCGGCTGTCGCTGCGGGACAACGCCGACGAGATCAACGAGCGGCTGTCCGCGGAGATCGGCGCCAGGGTGGCCTCGGCCGGGGTGAAGGTCATCGAGTCGCGCATCATCCACCTGGCGTACGCGCCGGAGATCGCCCACGCGATGCTCCGCCGCCAGCAGGCCGGCGCGGTGGTGGCGGCCCGGCAGCGGATCGTCGAGGGGGCGGTCGGCATGGTCGAGATGGCCCTGGCCAGGCTCGCCGAGCACGACGTGGTCGAGCTCGACGAGGAGCGCAAGGCGGCCATGGTCAGCAACCTGCTCGTGGTGCTGGTCGGCGACCGCGACACCCAGCCGGTGGTCAACACCGGCACGCTCTACCAGTAATCGCCGTGGAGCGGAAGAAGATCCTGCTGCGGCTCGACCCGGTGGTCCACGACGCGCTGGCGAAGTGGGCCGCCGACGACCTGCGCAGCACGAACTCGCAGATCGAGTTCCTGTTGCGCAAGGCCCTCTCGGAGGCCGGTCGCCTGCCCGACAGCGTGGGGCGCATGCGCCCCCGCGGGCGCCCGCGCAAGGCCCCGGAGACGGAAGAAGCCCTGGAAGGAGGGGAGACGGCGGATGGAACCGCGGACGACGACGCAGCAGGGTGAGCCCTGGCCAAGGTCGGTTTTCCTGCTGGCCTTCGACCTCCGCAAGGAACGGCCGACCAACCGCCGCCGGCTGGGCTGCCTCCTGCGCGCGGCGGCGCTCGCCGAGCTCATGACGAGCGGCAGCCTGGCGGACGAGTCGGGCAAGGCGCGGGCGGTCACCGCACCCGCCGCCCCCGGCCGGCTGCAGGCGGCCGTCTGGGAGCAGATCGCCGGCTCTCCGCCCCGGTCGTGGGCGAGCTGGATCCGCAAGGACCACGCGCAGGCGTACCGGCTGGTCCGCGACGAGCTGGAGGCCGCCCGGCTGGTCCGGGTGGAGCGCCACCGGGTTCTGCTGTTCCCGGTCGAACGGGTCACACCACGCAAGCCACACCTCTCGCGCAGGCTCGTCGAGCGCGTCGCCCGCGCGGTCCACGGCGGCCGGACCGTCAGCCGGCTGAGCCCGGACGTCCGCGTCCTGGCCGCGCTGGCCGCGGCGGCCGAGCTCAAGACGGTCCTGCCCGGCCGGGAGTGGCGCCGCCACCAGCACAGGGTGGAGCAGCTGTCGGCGCCCATCGAGCCGATCACCACGGCCCTGCGGAAGAACCTGCAGGCCGCCGAGAGCGCCGGTTGAGTGGCGATTTATGGAAGTACGTAATAAAGTGTGGCTTCATTATGAAGCTAGAACATGATGACACCGGATTGCTCTACGACCCCAACGCCAGAGCCGCCATGAGCCGGCTCGCCGGCGACGACACCCTCACCTTCGAAGCCGCCGCCGCCGTCCGCACCGCCTTCCAGGCCATCGAGCGCATGCGCGCCCACGGCAGCGAGGGCCGCGGGCTCAGCTCCGGGGCGATGGACCTGCTGTTGCGGCTGAGTGACGCGGACGACGACGGCGTCAGCATCGGCGAGCTGGCCCAGTCGGCGGGCGTGAGTTCGAGGAACGCCACCGGCCTCGTCGACACCCTTGAGAAGGACGGGCTCGTGCAGCGGGTCCAGGACCGGCGCGACCGGCGGTCGGTGCTGGCCCGGATCACCCCCGAGGGGCGGGCCTGGATCGAGGCGTTCAGGAGGCCGTCGCAGCTCGCCATGGCGGCGATCTTCCGCGGGTTCTCCCCCGAGGAGCTGACGTCGCTGCGCCACCTGTGCCTGCGGCTGGCCGGCAACCAGCAGCGGCTGGCCGAGCACCTGGCCGCCCAGGAGGCCCGATGAGCGCGCGCGAGGTCGTCAGGGCCTATCACGACGCCCGCTTCCGGGGCGCGGTCGAGGAGGCGGCGGCGCTGGTCGGCGAGCCGTTCTCGTTCAGGAGCCCGTTCATCTCGTCCGCCGACCCGGCCGGGCACCTGGCGGGGCTGGAAGGCTTCCTGCGGGTGGTGACGGAGGTGGAGATGATCAGCGAGCTGTACGGGGAGTCGGAGGCGACGCTGGTCTACGACGTGCACACGGCGACGCCGGCCGGGATCCAGCGCACGGCCGAGCACTTCCGCCTCCGCGACGGGAAGATCAGCACGATCATGCTGATCTTCGACGCGGCGCCGTGGCAGCCGATGGCGGCCGCGATCAGGTGACGGGCGCGGCGGCCGCCGTCTGCCGCCAGATCCTGCCGTCCCTGACGACCAGGGTGCCGTACGTGGTGACGCGGTTCCCGGCGATCGTCATCAGGGCGTTGTAGAAGATCACGTCGTCGGTCGTCCGCACCGAGACGATCTCGTCCACCTTGGGCTCCGCCGAGAGGTACGCGCTGAACAGGTCCCTGATCTCGGCGGGGCCCCGGGCGACGCGGTCGAAGCGGACGACCGTGGCGTCGTCGTGATACTGGCCCAGCAGCGCCTCCAGGTCGCGGTCGGCGATGGCGGCCAGCTGGCGGTCGAACAGGTCCTTGGCGGTCATGCGACACCTTCCGGCTGCGGGCGGAACAGGTCGTACGCGACCTGCGCCGCCGCGTACAGGATGATCAGGGGCAGCGCGGCGGCCACGGGAAGCGCCGAGGTGGCGAGCGTGAGCGCCGCCGCGCCGAGGCGGATGGCGCCCGCCCGCCGGTCGGACGAGCACAGGTGTTGCAGGCCGAGCACGGCGAGCACCACGGCGGCGGGCAGCCCGAAGGACCAGCTCGACGAGGACGGGTCCATGATCGCGTGTTCGATCCCGATCCCGAACGCCACCAGTCCCAGCGAAAGCGGCAGATGCGAGTAGACCCACACCTGTCCGGCCAGCCGGGTACGCAGCACGACGGACTCGTCGGTGTGGCCGAAGTACAGCCACCAGAAGCCCATCGCGATCGCCACCCCGGCCAGGGCGATCAGCAGCGTGCCCGGCGTCACGTCGTGGCCCTTCAGCCCGAGGACGACCGCCGCCACGACCTCGCCCAGGACGATCACCACGAACAGGCCGAAGCGCTCCGGCAGGTGCTCGGACTGCGGCGGCAGCTTGCCCTGGGCCCGCCGGGTCAGCAGGGGCGTGACGAGGTCGATCGCGAGGGCGACGGCCCAGAACGCGTAGCGCTGGGGCGGGTCGACGGCGAGCGAGGCCAGCCAGATGAGCACCGCGACCGTGAACCCGATGGCGTAGCGGGTCGTCAGGGGCCGGGCCTCGGGCACGTGGCGACCGGCGCGGACGTAGGCCACGATCAGCAGCACCCTGACCACCGCATACGCGATGGCGAAAAGTCCGGAACGCTGCTCGATGTCGCTCACGCTCGCCGCCATGGCCGCCACGGCCAGGATCTGCGGCAGCGCGAGCAACCGGTGGCTGACGTCGTCGGTGTCGAACCTGTTGGCGTAGAAGACGTAGCCCAGCCAGGCCCACCAGATCGGTACGAACAGGCCCACGAAGGCCGGCAGGCTCGTGGGGAGCACATCGGCCAGTTCGGCCACGGCGACGACGAAGACGAGGTCGTACAGGAGCTCCAGCCAGGTCGCCCTGCGGTGCGCGTCTTCGAACAGCCGTAATCTGGGTGGCTGCCACTGGGTCACAACTACACCTTCCGTTATGTAATTGTGTAATTATGCCCTTGGCTGGGTGGTTACGACACCTTTTTAAGGGTCAGGCAGGCCACGCGGTCGCCCGCCGTACCGACCTCCGGACCTGAGGTCTTGGTGGCCTTGGCGTGGATGACGAGCGAGCCGGGCAGTTTGGCCGGGTCGAGGACCCAGTCGTTGCGGGCGGACGAGCGGCCCGCGCCCTCACCGTTGGTGGTGAAGTCGAGCCAGACCTCGCTGGCCGGGCTGATCTCGCCGGCCTTGTGCTGGTAGTGCGGCCCCGCCTCGTCGGGCTTCTTCCCGCAGGGCTTGACGTGCAGGTGGGCGCCGTAGTGGCGGTTGGGGAGCAGGCCCTCGACGACGAGGGTGGTGCGGGTCTGGCCGTCGGCCGACTCGACGTGGGCGCTGCCCTGGGCGCCCTGCGGGACCAGCTTGCGGTCGTAGACGATGGCGGCGGTGTCGGAGGCGGTGAACTCCCCCTCGCCGGACAGCCTGATCGCCGCGCTCGTGGCCCCCTCGCTGGGGCCCTCGCTGGGGCCCATGGCCTGCTGGAGCGGGGCGGGCGGGCCCGCGCAGGCTGCGGTGAGCATGATGAGCAAGAGTGCGGGCACGCGCATGAGACCCTCCATGGTTCGAGCCCCTTCGACAGGAGGGCTCCGGGAGGGCACCCACTCTAACGAGTAATCGAGCTACTACGGTGAGTATTCAGTGGTTAGGCGCCGTGTTTCGCCGCGATGTCATCGATGACGGCCGCCAGCGTGAAGTCGAGGTCGGTGAGCCCGCCCGCGTCGTGGGTGGTGAGGACCAGGTGGAGAGTACGCCAGCGGATGTCGATGTCGGGGTGGTGGTTGAGCTCCTCGGCCTTGACCGCGATCTCGTCGACGATGCGGATGGCCGTGGGGAAGTCGGGCGCCTCGATCGTGCGCCGGATCTCGTCGCCCTCGCGCCGCCATTCGGGCAGGTTCTCGCTCATGGCGCCACGTTACTTCAGCGCCCCCGAGCCGAGCCCGGACTGGATCTGGCGTTGGAAGATGATGTAGACGACCATGACCGGCAGGATCGTCATGCTCAGCGCGGCGAACAGACCTGGCCAGTCCGCCTCGTATCCGGCCAGGGTGGAGATCTTGGCGATGCCCTGGGTGAGGACCCATTTGTCCGGGTCGCCGGCCAGGAGCACGAGGGGCAGCAGATACTGGTTCCACTGGCCCAGGACGTTGAAGATGGTGATGCTGATCAGGCCGGGCCGGGCCATGGGCACCATGATCTGGAAGAACGTCCGGGTGTGCGAGGCGCCGTCGATCATCGCCGCCTCGGCGACGGTCTCCGGCAGCGTCCGGAAGAACGCCGCCAGGAAGAAGACGGTGAAGGGCAGGGAATAGGCGATGTAAACGAGAACGAGCCCGACGTGGGAGTTCAGCAGGCCCAACTGCTTGACGACGAAGAAGAGCGGCCCCAGGGCCAGGAACACGGGAAACGCCAGCCCGGCCACGAAGTAGTAGTAGATCAGCCTGTTGCCGATGAAGGTGTAGCGGGCCAGCACGTACGCCGCCATCGACCCGAACAACATCGTGCCCGCCGTGCCGAAGAAGACGACGACCACGGTGTTGAGCATGTACTGCCCGATGTGCGCCTTGTCCCAGGCCCGGCCCCACGAGTCCAGCCGCAGCGCCCCCGGGAGTTGCAGCGGGTCGCCGAAGATCTCGGTGTTGTTCTTGAACGACGCCAGGAACGTCCACAGCAGCGGCAGGATGATCAGTAACGCCCAGACGGCCAGCGCCACGTGCGAGAGCCCGTTGAGCACGCCGGGCCGCGGCCTGTTTCTGGCCATCTAGAGCTCAACCCTTTCACGCCTGGTCGTCCGCAGTGTCAGCACGGCGAAGGTCACGGTGAGGAAGAACAGCGCCACGCCCATCGCGGAGGCGTATCCGACCTTGTTGTAGGCGAAAGCCGTTTTGTAGATGGTGACCGGGAGAATGGTCGTGGCGCCGTCCGGCTCTCCTTTGTCGCCGGCCAGCACCTGCACCAACGCGAATCCGTCGAAGGCCGCGATCCCCAGGTAGATCCAGCCGACCTGGATGGTGTCGCGCAGCAGCGGCAGCGTTATCGAGAAGAACAGCCGGACGCGTCCGGCGCCGTCCAGGGCTGCGGCCTCGAAATAGTCCTTGGGAATGGCCGCCATGCCCGCCGAGAACAGCACCACGTAAAAGCCGACGCCCTGCCAGATCATCACCGCGATGATCGACCAGAGGGCGAGGTCGGGCTCGGTGAGCCAGCCGACGGGCTCGGCGCCGAACCTGGCGAGCACGCCGTTGATGACGCCGTCCGCGTCGGGGCGGTAGACCGCCTGGAAGAGCACGCCCACCACGGCGACGGCCAGGACCTGGGGGAAGAAGAACACCACCCGGTAGAACTTCGACCCCCAGACCCCTCTCATGCCCGCGCCGCGCGTGCCGCCGCCCAGGTTCAGCAGGAACGACAGGAACAGCGCGATGACGATCGTCGCGATCGGCAGCACGAGCAGCATGATCCCGTGGTTGCGCAGGGCCTGCCAGAACACCTCGTCGTCGAACAGCCGGCCGAAGTTGTCCAGCCCCACGTACCGCACGATCGAGCTGTATCCGTTCCAGCTCGTCAGGGAGAGCTGGAACGCCTGGACATAGGGGCTGATGACGAAGACCGAATAGAGCGCCAGGGGGACGACGAGAAATCCGGCGACGAACCCGTACTTGCGCAGCCGCTCCATCTGCTCACTGGCTCCGCGTCTGCTTGGCGACCGCGTCGTCCTTCTTGATCTCGTCGGCCTTCTTCTGCATGTTCGCGCAGAACCTCTCCGGGGTGATGCGCCCGGCCATGACCACGTTGATCTGCTGGGTGCCGTAGTCGAACAGCTCCTTGTACCAGCCCTCGAAACGCGCGTCGGTGATGATGTTCTGGCCGGCCGCGTCCTGGGCCTTGGCGGCGCTCATCAGTCCGGCGGGCAGGTCGAGTCCGGCGGCGGCGCCGTTCACCACGGTGAGGTTCTCGGTCTTCTCCGTGAATCCGCGCGCGCCGTCCTTGGACAGCATGATGCGCAGGTATTCGAGGCCGCCCTGCGGATTCTTGCCCTTGGCCGCGACGACGAAGTTCTCGCCGACGCCGACCTGGATGGCGCCGTACGGCATCTTGTCGGCGGCGGTGACGTCGGGAATGGGGGCGATGGCGTATTCGAAGTCGTCGGGCTTGTCCTTGGCCATCTCGTTCTCGACCCAGGAGCCCACGGGGTAGAAGAGCAGCTTGTTCTGGAGCTGCTTGACCTGGGTCTGGGTGTGGTCGAGGCCGAAGTACGCTTTGTCGCCATATTTCGCCTGGATGTCCACCCAGGCCGTGACCGCCTGCTTCATCGGCTCGGCGTTCCAGGCGTTGTCGACCAGGTTGTCGATGTCGATGATGACCTGGTTCCCGCCGATCTTGGCGGCCGTGTAGAGGACGTTCCAGAGCTGGTAGTACGGGCCCTTCTGCCCCGGGTACGCGAAGAGCAGGATGCCTTCCTGCTTGGCCGTGTCCCCCAGCGCCGTGAACTCGGCCCACGTCCTCGGCAGCGACCACCCCTTGGACGCGAACAGCTTGGCGTTGTACCAGAGCGCGCGGTGGGAGACCGTGTAGTTCAGGACGAGGTCCTTGCCGTTGATCTTGGCGTTGTCGATCACGGCGGGGGTGACGGTGTCGCGGATCTTCTTGGCCGGGTCGTCGATCGACGGGGCGTCGAAGAGCGCGGTCAGGTCGGCGAGGTGGTTCTCGGCGGCCAGCGCGGCCAGGTCCATCGAGTCGGGGCCGGAGTTGTTGAGCACGTCGGGCACGTCGCCGCCGGCGAAGCGCGGGCGTAACTGGGTGCCGATCTGCTGGGTGGCGTTGTGCTTGATCGACACGCCGGGGAACTCCTTCTTGTAGAGCTCCTCGTGCAGGTCCTTGGCGTACGCGTCACCGTACCCGCCGCTGAAGATGACCACCTCCAGCGGCTTCTTGGGGTCGACGCCGAACGGGTTCTTGCTGTCGGCCGAGGCGGTGATGCTGGGGGCGGCCGACGGCTCGCCGCCCGTGCCGGCCGTGGCGCAGGCGCTCAGGAGGCCCGCACCGGGGCCGGCGACGAACGCGGTCATACCGAGGCGGCGCAGCAGCTGACGCCGAGTGATCTCGCCCGGATGGGTCATGGGGGGCTCCTGAATTAGGAAAGTTTCCTAAACGTTTGCCCGAACGTACGAACGGCCGCCGACACGCGTCAAGGGGGCGCAATCGAGACGTGACCTTGCCGTGTTCCCTGCCGTGATCCACTCGCCTGGCCAGATGCCAGCATCGCGGACGAGAGTGTGGACGGCAAGAGCGGGCTCAGTCCTTCCACCAGTCGGGATCGTCGAACACGGCGGATTTGGGCAGCGACCCCAGCGGCACCCCGGGACCGGCGTCGACCGACAGCCGGACGGTGTCGGACGCGGTCTTGCTGGCAAAAGCGACGGTCCAGTCGTCCTTGACGTACGCGGCGTCCACTTTGTACCCCTCGCCGCTGCCGTCGGGACTGGTGGTCCACATCACCACGTACGTGATCTTCAGCCCGAGCTTTTCCATGTCGGCCCTGACCTCGGAGACCCGCTTGCCGTGAGCCTTGTAGCCGTCGATCATCCCGCCGTCGGAGGGCGGAGAGATCTGGCCCTGGGTGGCATAGCGCTCCCCCGGCGCGGCCGGTCGGCCGATCCCGAAGATGACCTTTCCCTTGAAGTGGATGGGGATGGAGACCGTGCCGCACCAGGCGGATGCGCAGTCCTCGGTCCATGATCCGCTCACGCCCGTACCGGGCGGGAACTCTCCGTCCATGATCGGGCCGATCAGCTCCCCCACGTCCTCCGGCGCCACCGGCGCCTTCTTCACCTCGGCGTCCAGCCCGACCGCCCGGAACGCCTCCGTGAACTGCGCCGCCTCGGCCTCGGGATCGTTGATCGCCACCTCCAGGTAGTCGTCGCCCGCCTTGACCGAGACGGCGGCGTTGGCGTACTCGGTGACGGGGCCGCCGAACGGCACCCCGACGACGAGCACGACGGACGCGACGACCGCCACCGTGGCAAGCCCGAGCCACCGTCCTCTGCGCGGGGAACGCCTGCGCACCGGCACCCGTTCCTCGGCCATGATCGACTCCCTCAGCGCCCGCGCCCCCGCGCCGGACGCCTGCCCCACCGGGTCTCCGGCCAGATCCTCGTCCCGTACGCGGGCGAGCTCGGCGATGTTCACGGGCTGCTCCCTTCGGATGCTCACAGGCTGCTCCCTTCGATCGCGACGGCATTCGAGTACTCGACCCCGGCCTCGGCCAGGCCACGGGCGAAGCGTTTTCGCGCACGGAAGAGCCTGACCCGCACGGCGTTGCGCGAGATGCCGAGGATCTTGGCGATCTGACCCGGATCCAGCCGCTCCCACGCGACGAGAGCGAGCAACTCCCTGTCGTCCCCGGACAGGGCCCGGAACACCTTGCCCATCTGCGAGAGGTCGTCGCCGGGCAACTCGGCGACGAGCGGCGAGGCGGCCAGCTGCTCGCGCAGGGCGGCGGTGCGCTGCTCATGCCGCCGCTCACCGCGCCGCTGGTTGGCCAGCACCTTCCTGGCCACCCCGAAGAGCCACAACCTCGCCTCGTCGCCTTCGGGCACCTCCTCTATCCGGCGCCACGCGACCATGAACGTCTCCGCGACGACGTCGGCCGCGTCGTCCGGGTCCGGGCATCGGCGTAAGGCGTATCCGAGCAGTTGGGGGTATGCCGCTTCGTACATCGCCTCGAACCGGCTTTCGGGATCGGCTCCCATCCGTTCTCCTCACTGTGGTCCACCACCACTCACCCCATGTCCGGATTCCCGCCCCCATTACCGACCTCCTCGACTACGGAAGCGCGCGAGGGGGCGGTGGCGGGCGGCGGCGGTGCGCGGTGAGAGGCGGGCAGCGCGTGGGCGGCGGGCGCTCCGACGACGCGAGGCTGCGACGGCGAGCGGCGATGGCGGGCCGTTGAGGGGCGGGGTGCGGTGGTGAGGAGGTGGGGTGGCGAAGGGGGTGGGGCGGTGAGGGGGCCGGGTGGAGGTTAGGCGGATTGGGTGCGGTGGGTGAGGATTTCGGTTATGTGGTTCTCGGCCCACGCTGCCACCGCCGAGATCGGCTCGTGCAGTGAGCGCCCCAGGGACGTCAACTCGTACTCCACCCGCGGCGGCACCTCCGCGAACACCTCCCGCGTCACCAGCCCGTCCGTCTCCATGGCCCGCAGCGTCTGCGTCAGCACCTTGGGGGTGACCCCGCCGATCCGCCCGCGGAGGGCGGTGAAGCGCATGGGGCCGTGGGCGAGGCTGAGGAGTACCAGCACCGACCATTTATCGCCGATCCGATCCAAAACCACCCGGGTCGGGCAGTTAGGGTCGAAGACATCGCCAGTATCCATAAGGTACTTATAGCACGATGAAGTAACCAGTATCCGATGGATACTCTGGCGCACATGAAGATCCTGCTCTTTGGCGCGACCGGCATGATCGGCCAGCGCATAGCCGCCGAGCTCGCGAATCGCGGCCACCAGGTGACCGCCGTCAGCCGCAAGGGCCCCGTCAAGGGTGACGTCCACGACGCCGCCACCCTGGCCAAGGACTACGACGCCGTCGTCTCCGCCATCGCCCCGCCCCGCGACGGCACCGAGCCCGAGCCGCCGTTCCTGGACGCGAACCGCGCGCTCATCGAGGGCGTGCGCGCCGCCGGCGTACGCAGGCTGATCGTCGTGGGCGGCGCCGGCAGCCTCCAGATCGCGCCGGGACAGGACCTGGTCGACACGCCCGACTTCCCGGAGATCTACAAAAAGGAGTCCAAGGCCCAGAGGTCGGCCCTCGGCCTCTACCGGGAGGTCGAGGACCTGGACTGGACGTACATCTCACCGGCCGCGGAGATCGCGCCGGGCGAGCGCACCGGCGTCTACCGCATCGGCGGCGACACGCTGCTCGCCGACCGCGAGGGCCGCAGCTTCATCTCGGCCGAGGACTACGCGGTCGCCGTCGCGGACGAGCTGGAGAACGGCGCCCACCCGCGCAAGCGCATAACTGTGGCCTACTGAGCCGCCTCCTCCGGGAGCAGCGCCTTCTCGTCGGGCTTGTGGACGAGCACGTTGTCCACGTACGACTTCACGGCCGCGGCCAGCCCCACGTCCGCGCCCGTCTCCTCGGACAGGTACCAGCGGTGGTCGAGTATCTCGTGGAAGAGCTGCGCGGGCTCCAGCTTGCCGCGCAGCTCCGCGGGGATGGCCTCGACCGTCGGCTGGAATATCTCCGCCAGCCACCGGTGCGCCACGATGGCCTCGTCCTCGTGCCGCAGCCCCTTGGCCACCCGGAACCCGTCGAGGTCGTTGAGCAGCCGCCGCGCCTGGTTCTCCTCCACGTCGAGCCCGGTCAGCCGGAGCAGCCGCCGCTGGTGGTGGCCGGAGTCCACGACCTTGGGCCGTACGATGAGCCGCCCGGTGCCGACCTTGCGCCGCACCATCATCTCGGCCACGTCGAAGCCGAGCAGGTTCAGCCGGCGGATCCGCTGCTCCACGCGGTGCCAGTCGACCTCCTCGATGATCTCGCTCTGGGTGATCTCGTCCCACAGGCGGTGGTAGCGGGTGACGATGTCCTCGGCGGTCTCCATGGGGTCGATGGACGGGTGCAGCAGCCCGCCGGCCTCCAGGTCGAGCATCTCGCCGAAGATGTTCGTGTGCGCGGTGTCGATGTCGGCCAGCCGCTGCCCCTCGCTGATCATCGGGTGCATCTCGCCGGTCTCGGCGTCCACCAGGTACGCGGCGAAGGCCCCGGCGTCCCTGCGGAACAGCGTGTTGGACAGCGAGCAGTCGCCCCAGTAGAACCCGTTCAGGTGCAGTCGCACTAACAGCACGGCCAGCGCGTCCAGCAGGCGGGTGAGCGTGTCGGGCCGCAGCGTGCCCGACATGACGGCGCGGTACGGCAGCGAGAACTGCAGGTGCCGGGTGATCAGCGCCGCGTCCAGCCCTTCCTCGCGGCCGGTCACGTAGGCGACGGGCTCCACGGCGGGCGCGTCGAGGCGGGCCAGGTCCCACAGCAGCTGGTATTCGCGCTTGGCGTACCGTTCGCTGATCTCCTTGATCGCGTACACCTTGCCGGACAGCCGGGCGAACCGCACCACGTGCCGTGAAATGCCGCGCGGCAGATCGACGAGATGGTACTGCGGCCAGTCTTGGAGGGGGACCTCCCAAGGGAGGCGGATCAGGTCAGGGTCGCCTAGCGCGCCAGTGATCTGCAGGGGCATTTCCACAGGATATGGTGCATTGGTGGACGAGTTTCTCAAGTGGTACTTTTCCGACCGTCCCGTCGTGGCCAGCTTACTGGGGGCCGACGGTTATGATCACACCCTCGGCGACTTCACGGCCTCCGGCTGGACCGCCCGCGAGCGGGAAGAGGCCCGCTGGCTCGACCGCCTCTCCTCCCTCCAAACGGCCACCCTTGACGACGCCATCGACAGAGATCTGGTCCTCTCCCAGCTGAGAGGCTCGACCGCGCTCGCCTCCTGGCCCGAGTGGCGGCGTGACCCGGCCGTCTACCTGTCCGCGATCTTCTCCTCCATGTACACGCCGTTCCAGCGACGCCTCAAGCCGGAGCCCGAGCTGGTGTCCTCGGCCGTCTCCCGCCTGGCCGAGGTGCCCGGCGTGCTGGCCGCCTGCCGCGCCAACCTCGACCCCGAGCTGGCCGCCCCGCTGCTGATCAAGCGCGGGCTCGGCCAGGCCCGCACCGGCCGCAACTTCCTCACGCGTACGATCCCGTCCATGGTCGAGGACCCCGACCTGGCCGCCAGGCTGGCCGAGGCCGCCGAACCGGCCGCGCGGGCGTTCGACGAGCTGGTCGCCTTCCTCGAGGGCTTCGAGTGCGGCGGCACCTGGCGGATGGGCGAGAAGCTCTACTCCACACTGCTGCGCGAACGCGAGATGCTCGGCTACGGCGCCGCCGAGCTGCACGAGAAGGGCAAGGCCGCCTGGGCCGAGCTGGACGCGCGGATGCGCCAGGTGGCGCTGCGGGTCAACGGCGGCGAGGACTGGCGGGCGGCGATGGAGTTCCTCATGGACGACCATCCGCCGACCCTGGCCGACATGCGGGCCGAGTACGCGGCCGAGACCCAGCGGGCCAGGGAGTTCGTGCGGGAGCGGGACCTGGTCACGTTCGCCGACGGCGAGGAGTGCGACGTGCTCCCGTCCGCCGAGTACACCCGTCCGGTGCTGTCCGTCGCCCACTACCTGGCGCCGCCCCCGCTGAGCGCCTCGCGCAAGGGCGTCTTCTTCGTCCCCTACACGCCCGACGACTTCACCCCCGAGCAGGTACGCCAGCGCCTCCGTACGAACTCGCGGGCCCAGATGCCCTCGATCGCCGTGCACGAGGGCTACCCGGGACATCACTGGCACCTGTCGTACATGGCGGGCAACCCCCGTACTGCCAGGAAGGTCTTCCGAACCCCGTACTTCACCGAGGGCTGGGCCCTGTACGTGGAGAAGCTCCTGCACGAGCAGGGCTACTTCGACACCCCCGCCACCGAGCTGGCCCACCTGGACTGCCGGATCTTCCGCGCCGCCAGGATCGTCGTGGACACCGCGCTGCACTGCGAGGACATGTCGATCGAGGAGGCGGAGACGTTCATGGCGACCAGGGCGTCGCTGTCGCCGGGCACCGCTCAGGGCGAGGTGAACCGCTACTGCGCGTGGCCCACGCAGGCGCCCTCCTACCTCACGGGCGCGATCGAGATCGACCGCATCCGGGAGTCGTTCCAGGGGTCGCTGAAGGAGTTCCACGACCGGATCGCCGGGTCGGGCGGGCTGCCGCTGGGCCTGGCGGAGCAGGCGGCGCTCTCATAGGCGACGAGGGAACGTCGGGGGGTTCAGCGCGCGCTCGATCACCGCGTTGAGCTGCTCGTTCGTGAGGACGGCCGGCTTGCCCACGCTGAGCCCCCGGACGTAGACCTCGCACAGCCACTCCAGCAGCCGGGTGGCCTCGAACGCCTCCTCCAGCGTCGCCCCGACGGTCACCCCGCCGTGGTTGGCCATCAGGGCGGCCTTCTTGCCCTCCATCGCCGCCCGGACGTTGGCGGCCAGCTCGGGCGTGCCGTAGGTGGCGTACTCGGCCACCTTGACCACGCCGCCGAGCAGCAGCGCGTTGTAGTGCACGGGCGGCAGCTCGGTCATCGTGGTGGCCACGATCGTGCCGAACACCGAGTGCGTGTGCACGATGGCCTTGGCGTCCGTGGTCGCGTAGACGGCCAGGTGCATGGGGGTCTCGCTGGACGGCTGCAGGTCGCCCTCGACGAGGTAGCCCTCGACGTCCACGACCGGGCACATCTCCGGGGTCAGCCGGTCGAGCGCCGCCCCCGAGGGGGTGACCGCGACCAGATCCCCCTCGCGCACGCTCAGGTTGCCGGACGTGCCGATGACCAGGCCGAGCTCGACCGCGCGCCGGCCGTACTCGCACAACTGCTCGCGCAGGCTCATGCGCGGCAAATGTAGTCGGTCGTCCGAAATACATCAACGGTCACAAACGATCCAGCGCCTGGAGCATGAGGCGCTCGACGTCGACGCGCTTGAGCCGGCCCGGGTAGAGGAGCAGGTGCAGGCTGAGGCCGTCGACCAGGGCGAGCAGGTGCTCGGTGAGGTCGTCCAGGTTGTCGTCGGTGCGCAGCTCGCCGGCCGCACGGGCCTGAGCCAGCAGGTCGCGTACGGCGGCGCGCAGCTCGTCCGCCTCCGTGCGCTGGACCTCGGCCAGGCGCTCCGAGGCCAGGCTGCGGCTCCAGAAGCTGACCTCCAGTCGCGACTCCTGGGTGCGCTCGGCGTCCAGCGGCAGGTTGTCCAGCAGCAGCTCGCGCAGCGCGGCCAGCCCGGCCGCGCCCTCGACCTTGCGGGTCAGCCGGTCGCGGATGCGCTGGTGCGACTGGCGCAGCGCCGACAGCAGGATCTCGTCCTTGTCGGCGAAGTAGTGGGCGAGCACGCCGTTGGAGTATCCGGCCTCCTTGGCGATGGCCCGCGTGGTGGCGGCGTCGATGCCGTCCCTGACGATCACCCGGCGGGCGGCTGACAGGACCTCGCGCCGGCGCTCGTCGTGATCGACGATCTTGGGCATCGGCTCCTCCATTGACTTTTTATTCGGACGTCTGTCTATTTAGACTATGACCGTCGCCACCGTCGGCGTCCACATCGTCGACATTCTCGCCAGGCCCATCGATCACATCCCCGAGGGCCAGGACACCGTACTGGTGGAGCAGATCCGCCTCACCGCCGCCGGCGCCGCCGCCGGGACCGCCGTCGACCTGGTCAAGCTGGGCAACCCCGTGATCACCATGGGAGCCGCCGGCGACGACGAGCTGGGTGACTTCCTGGTGGCGGTGCTCGCCAAGCGCGGCGTCGACGTCTCGCGCCTCGTGCGCAGGGCGGGCGAGCAGACGGCTGCGTCGATCCTGCCCATCAGGCCCGACGGCGGGCGGCCCAGCTTCCACGTGCCGGGGGCCAACCTCAGCGTGACGTACGCGGACCTCGACCCCGACGTGCTGCGCGGCGTGCGGGCGATCCACCTGGGCGGGATGGACGTCACCTTCGGCCTCGGCGACCCGGCGTTCTTCGCCCTCCTGGACGAGGTACGCGCGTCCGGCACCGTCATCACCATGGACCTCCTTTCGGAGATGCCCGACTTATTGGGAATGGCCCGCGCTTTCCTGCCGCACGTGGACTACGTGCTGCCGAACGAGTCGCAGGCCCTCCTCATGACCGGCGCCTCCGACGTCGGCGAGGCCGCCCGGGCCCTGCTGGCCGATGGCCCGCGCGGCGTGCTCGTCACGCTGGGGGCCGCGGGCAGCCTGGTGGTCACTGCGGAGGGCGCGGAGACGGTGCCCGCACTCAAGGTGGACGTCTCGGACACGACCGGCTGCGGGGACGCGTACTGCGCGGGGTTCCTGACAGGCCTCCTGCACGGGCAGGACGTGCTGACCGCGGCTCGCTGGGGCACGGCCGCCGCCGCCCGCGTCGCCACCGGGCTCGGCTCGGACGCCGGCCTCATCGATCTCGACTCGACTCTAAGGACTCTCGGATGACCGACGCAGAACTCCGTCAGCGCGCACTGAAGGTCGTCCCCGGCGGCATGTACGGCCACCTCAACGCCGCCCTCTTCGCCCCCGGCTTCCCGCAGTTCTTCGAACGCGGCGAGGGCTGCCGCCAGTGGGACGTGGACGGTCGCGAGTACATCGACTTCATGTGCAGCTGGGGCCCGGTCGTGCTCGGCCACCGCCACCCGCGCGTGGAGGAGGCCGCCGCCCGGCAGGCCGCGCTCGGCGACTGCCTCAACGGCCCCGGCCCGATCATGGTGGAGCTGGCCGAGCTGCTGGTGGACACCGTGCCCAGCGCCGACTGGGCGATGTTCTCCAAGAACGGCACCGACGCCACCACGCAGGCGCTCATGGTCGCCCGCGCCGCCACCGGCCGGACCAAGGTGCTGATGGCGCACGGCGCCTACCATGGGGCGGACCCCTGGTGCACTCCCTCCCTGGCGGGCACGACGCCCAACGAGCGGGCCGACCTGGTGGAGTTCACGTACAACTCACTCGAGTCCTTGGAGGCCGCGGCGGCGACCGTGGAGGGCGACGTGGCGGCGATCATCGTGACGCCGTTCAAGCACGACTCGTTCGAGGACCAGGAGCTGGTGGAGCCCGCCTTCGCGCGGGGCGCCCGCGCCCTGGCCGACCGGCTCGGGGCCGCGCTGGTGATCGACGACGTGCGGGCCGGGTTCCGGGTCGATCTGCGGGGTTCCTGGGAGCCGTACGGGGTGCGGCCCGACCTGACCGCCTGGTCGAAGGCCATGGCGAACGGCTACCCGATCGCCGCCGTCACCGGCACGGACGCGCTGCGCGGACCGGCGCAGACGCTGTACTCGACGGGGTCGTTCTGGTTCTCGGCGGTCGCCATGGCGGCGGCCAAGGCGACCATCGAGACGCTGCGCGACACGGACGGCATCGGCGCCATGGAACGCGCGGGCACGCAGCTCCGCGAAGGGCTTTACGCGCAGGCCAAGTCCCACGGGTTCGTGGTGAACCAGACGGGACCCGTCACGATCCCGTGGCTCAGCTTCGACGGGGACGCCGACCTCTCCGTCGCGATGTGGTGGAGCGACGCCTGCCTGCGGCACGGGGTCTACCTGCACCCGTGGCACAACTGGTTCATGTCGGCCGCGCACACGGAGGCCGACGTGGCCAGGGCGCTGGAGGGCACGGACCAGGCGTTCGCGGAGACCCGTGCCCACTTCGGCTAGGGAGCGGTGAGCTTGCTGATCTCGGCCACGACGGACGGCCAGAGCGGGCGCGGCAGGTCGTGGCCCATGCCCGGGTAGGTCACCAGCCGGGCGCCCGGGACGGCCGCGGCCGTGGCCTGGCCGCCCGCGACCGGGACGAGCTGGTCCGCCTCCCCGTGCAGCACCAGCGTGGGCACCCGCACCCCGGCGAGCCCTGCCGTGCGGTCGCCCGAGGCCATGATGGCGGCGAGCTGCCGGGCCGTCCCGCCGGGGTCGAAGCAGCGGTCGAACGCGAGTCCGGCCAGCAGGGTGATCCGCTCGCGGTCCAGCTCGTATCCGGGCGAGCCGATGACCGACCAGGTCAGCACCGCCTGGGCCTGGACCGCTTCGCGGTCGGCGGGGGGCGCGGCCATGAGGGTGGCGAGCGCGGCCTCGGTGGGCGGGGCCGCCGAGGGGCCGGGGGTGGACATGATCGAGGTCAGGGTCAGCACCCGGTCCGGGTGGCGGATGGCCAGCGCCTGGGCGATCATGCCGCCCATCGACGCTCCGACCACGTGGGCGGCCGGCCAGCCCAGCGCGTCCATGAGTCCCGCCGAGTCGTCGGCCAGGTCGTCCAGCAGATACGGCGAGGGCGCCCCCATCGCGGGAACGCCCTTGTCGTGGAAGTGTGTGGAGAGACCGGCGTCGCGGTTGTCGAACCGTACGACGTGGTGTCCCTGGTCCGCCAGCAGCGCGCAGAGCCCTTCATCCCAGTGGATGAGCTGCGCGCCGAGCCCCATGATGAGGAGCAGGGGGCGCCCCTCGTGCGAGCCGAAGCTCTCGTAGGCGATTTCGATGCCGTTCGCGGCTACGCGGGTGGTCACGAGGACCAGAATGACATTCTGGTCCAGGTCCGTAAAGTTCAGCCCTTGAGAAGATTGCGAACGCGGTCGCTGGCGAGCACCACGCCGCCGCCCACCGCGGCCACGGCGCTGGCGACGACGGCGCCCGTGCTGGCGCTCCACTCTCCGGCCTCGCGCGCCGGCGCCGGCACGGCCGCACCGGCCGCCGGGGGCTCGGCCGGGTTGTTGTCACGCTCGGACCAGGCGCCGGTCGAGAACGGGACCGGGTAGTTCTTCTTGCCGGGACCGTTGCCCCACTTGGTGATGACGTAGTCGACCTTGATGTGCCCCTGGCCGCCGACACCGTCGACGCCGAGCGTCTCCATGTTGAACGAGCCGCCGGTCAGCTCCGCGAACGTCTTACCGTCCAGGTCGAGCATGACGCCGTTGTTGGAGGGCACGCCCGGGCCGCGGTCGCCGACGAAGAAGGGCAGCTTCTTGCCGTCGTGAATCACGTATCCCTCGGTCATGAGCGGCCAGCTCGGGCTGGCGGCCAGACCTTTCTGCATGGGCTTGCCACTGGCGGGCAGACCGGTGTCCCCGGCGCGGCCGGAGGAGTCGTCCCAGAAGTACGAAGCGGTGGTCGAGCCCTTGAGCAGGACCTTCTCGTCCGTGTTGGAGTCGGCGTGGGCCGCGGTGCCGGCGATGGTGAGCGCGCCGACGGTGGAGGCGGTGAGCAGAGCGAGGGTACGCAAACCAGAACGTGCAGACATGAAAGTACAGTCCTTCGCGAGGGGGCAGGGGGATTGCGCTCGCTGAAAAAGGGCGTAGCAGGGCAAAGCACCTGACAGGGGGAAAGCTACGCGGAGCGCGAAACGAGCCTGGAGAAGGGACCGCTCAGAGGGCGGCCGTCATCACGCCGTATGGGTGTTCTACGTGATCATTCAAGTTCTGCATATGTCCTCTCCATCTCGCCTACCGGGTTAGCTGACGGGTTCGGGCGGTGGAGTTGCCCTACCGACACAAGGTCGGATTCACCCCAGGGAGGTGGGTCCCCGGCTCCCGAGTGATCGGGATTAGGCGCCAGCCGGCTGGTTCCCTTGTGTGGTCCACGCCACCGGCTGGTAAGTGGGCATCACTCTAACCACGTATTCCGGACAAACACAAACAGTTCGTCATGAATCGGTGTAAAGATCTACCTGCCTCCGGCATAGAGAAAGGGGGCACGGCATGGCCGTACCCCCTTGAAATTCCCGGCCTCAGCCGCCGCTCTTGCGCCTGAACGATCTTTTACTCGCAGCCGGACCGTGCGTCCCGTGGATCTTCGATGGGTCGCCGCCCTTGCCACCCGCGCCCGAGTCCGCGTGCTGGTTACGCTTGCGCTCCAGCGCCTCGCGGAACTTGCGCTTCATCTCGTCCTCGGGAGTCTCGCTGACTTCCGGCTCCGGTGTTTCCGCCATGAGGACCTCCATGGTGTTGGGGACTATCACAGCTTCGCATGGCGCCGCTTATGACGCGAAACTGGCCTCAACCCTGTTCTGCGGCGTGGCGGGCACCTCCAGCCGCCTGGCCGGCATCGCCACCAGCGCGATCAGGGCGAGCAGCGCCCCCGCCACCCCCAGCGACGGGATGACCGCCGCCGCGGCGGAGGCGTGCGCGGCGGCCAGGCCGTGCACGGGCGCCTCCGCCGTGACCGTCGAGGTGTAGAGGGTGCCGCCGACGGCCAGCGCCACGGAGCCGCCGATCTGGCGGAAGAAGGTCAGGTTCGCGGAGGCGACGCCGATGTACTGCGACTCGACGGACTGCTGGGAGGCCACGGTCAGGCCGGACAGCATCGGGCCCATGCCCAGCCCGATCAGCAGCATCCAGCCGGCCAGCAGCAGCCCGTCGGTGTGCGCGGTCAGGTTCAGGCAGAGCAGGGTGCCCGCGACGAGCAGGAACGGGGAGGCGACCAGCCACGGCTTGTAGACCCTGGTCCTGGACATGAGCGCGCCCATGACGACGCTGCCCAGGACCATGGCCAGCGTCATCGGGTAGATCCTCAGCCCGGACTCGGTCGCGCTGACGCCGAGGGACTGCTGGAAGTAACGCGGCAGGAACACCACGCCGGCGTACATGCAGAAGGCCGTGAAGAAGGACGTGACGTTCACGAGCGTGTAGGTGCGGTTGCCGAACAGGTGCATGGGCATGATCGGGCTGGCCGCCCGCCTCTCGACCAGCACGAACACCGCCAGCAACGCGGCCGCGAGCACGATCGGCCCGGCCACGGCGGCGTCGGTCCAGGTGTTGCCGTCCAGGCCCTTCTCCGTCAGGCCCAGCAGCAGCGCGCTGATGGCCACGGTGAAGACCGCGATGCCCGCGTAGTCGGGGCGCCCGCCGCCGCCCACGCCCGGCCGGTTCGGCAGGCGGCGCGCGACGATCGCGATCAGCACGAGGCCGATCGGCACGTTCACGTAGAAGGCCCACCGCCAGGTCGCGTGGTCGGTGAACAACCCGCCCAGGAACGGCCCGGCCAGGTACGTCAGGCCCATCACGCCGCCAAGCGCGCCCTGCACGCGGGCGCCGTTCGTACCCGGAGGGAACATCTCCATCACCAACGCCATCGACAGCGGCAGCAGCGCGCCCGCGCCGAGCCCCTGCAGCGCGCGGAACGCGATGAGCTGCGGCATGTCCTGCGCCGCCCCGCACAGCGCGGACCCGGCCACGAACACCACCATCCCGATCAGCAGCAGCGCCTTCCTGCCGTGCTGGTCGGAGAGCCGGCCGTAGAGCGGCACGGTCACCGTCGAGGTGAGCAGGTACGCCGTCACCACCCAGACGTAGAGCGTCGTGCCGCCCAGCTCGGCCGTGATCCGTGGTAACGCGGTGCCGACGATCGTCTGGTCGAGCATCGCCAGGAACATCCCGCCGAGCACCGCGAGCAAAAGGAGCCCTTGAGGCTTCATGTCATCATTCACATGTGAAGAGTGATATGTAAGTCCTGACATGTCAAGTCTTCGATATGCTGGCGCGCATGTCCCTTCGGATCGCGCTTCTCGGGCTGCTGGAGGCCGTGGGCCCGGCGAGCGGGTATGACCTGGCCAAGAAGTTCGAGCACTCGCTCAACCACGTGTGGCAGGCCGGGCACACGCAGATCTATCCCGAGCTGGTGAAGATGGCGGCCGACGGCCTGGTGGCGGCCTCGTCGGAGGGCGCGAGGGGGCGCAAGATCTACACGATCACCCCCGAGGGGGCGCGGGAGCTGCACACGTGGCTGGTGGAGCACGAGCCCGTCTTCGTCGTACGCAACGAGACCGCGCTGCAGGCGTTCCTGCTGCCGCTGCTCTCCACGGAGGAGGCGATCGCGGTGGTCGAGCGGATCAAGGCCGGGTACGAGGCACGGCTGGTGGTCCTCGACTGCCAGCCCGCGGAGGGGACCGGCCACTACGCGCTCCGGCTCGGGCTGGCCCAGGTCCGCACCGGCATCGAGTGGGCCGAGGAGACCCTGGCCGCCCTCAGGAGCCGCTGAGCCCGCCCGCTCAGGTAAAGGGGAACCACTCCGTTCCTGGTGTTGCGTTGGAGCGGCCCAGGAAATAGACCCGGCATGCCCGCCACGATCGCCGCGTCCGCAGTCGCGTCATGAGTCTCCTCGGCCGCGACCTGGCGATGGACCTCGGGGGCTCCCGCACGCGGATCTACGTCAGGGGCAAGGGCATCGTGCTCGACGAGCCCTCCGCGGTGACGATCGACGGCCGTACCGGCAAGATCATCGGGTACGGCGCGGACGCGACGGGCGAGGAGATCTGCTGGCCGGTCAGCGGCGGCCTGCCGGCCGACGGCGACCTCACCCTGCGGATGGTCAAGCACTTCCTGAGCAAGGTGCACCGGCGCCCGCTCGCCAGGCCCCGCCTGATCATGGCGCTGCCCGACGGCTCCACGCCGATCGAGCGGGCCACGCTGCGCGACGTGGCGTACGAGGCGGAGGCCAGGCAGATCCGGCTGATCCCGCACTCGCTCGCGGCGGCGCTCGGCGCGGGCCTGCCGGTCCGCGACTACGTGGGCGGCATGGTGATCGACATCGGGCGCGACTCGGCCCGGATCGCCGTGCTCTCCGGCGGGGAGGCCGTGGCCACGACGGCGGTCCCGGGCGGCGGCCGGGCCGTGGACCGGGCCATCGCCCGCCTGGTCGAGCACGAGCACGGCCGCACGATCGACGAACGCGAGGCGGAGGCGGCCAAACACCACGCCGGCGCCGACGGGAATCCCGTTACCGTACGCGCCAGAGACCCCGAAACCGGTCAGGAGCACGACGTGCGGCTGCCCGCGGAGCGGATCCGGGAGGCGGCCGGTCCGGCGATCGAGTCCATCGTGTGGGCGGCGATGGAGACCGTCGAGCGCTGCCCCGCCGAGCTGACCGGCGACCTCGGGGATCGCGGCGCGGTGCTGGTGGGGGGCGGCGCGCTGCTCGCAGGGCTCGCGCAGCGGCTGCGGGAGTCCCTGGGCATGCCGGTACGGCGGGCGGAACGGCCGCTGGAGTGCGTGGCGCTCGGCCTCGGCACCTGCGTGGACGACCTGGGACTGCGTGCCCGGCTCCGCCGGCGCCGTTGATCATTCTGTTTTCGCTTTTTTGGTGGAGGGCCCCGGACGATCTCGGATATGGTCCGATCGTGCGCGCCTGCCGTCACGGCTTATCCGCGGTGCTTCTCTGCGTCGCGGCGATGACGGCCTGCACGGCGGCGGCCGAGCTGCCCACACTCGAAGACGCCGCCCGGCAGCTCGATTCCGACGGCGGCGCCCTGCTCAGCTCCGCCGGCCTCCGGCTGTCGACCGAGTCGCCGGTGGACGACGACTCGTGCGTGCCGGGGCAGGTGCGGCGGTACTTCCGCGCCGAGAGCGACCTCGCCTCCGCCTCCTCGGGGCTGCTGGATCGGCTCCAGGAGATGGGGTACGACAAGGTGGTCGACGACCTGGACCTGCGGGATGGGGATCAGGACGTCTCCGTCCTGCGCAATCCCGAGACACGGCTGACGTTCGAGCTGACCGTGCTCTCCGGCGACCGGCCCGGCGTCCGGGTCATCGGCAAGACCACCTGCTACGCCACCGACTGACACCACCCGGCCCCTTGGATCCGCCGCCGGGAGGGCCTCAGGGGGTGGACAGGGCCTCGGTCGGGGAGAGGCGGGAGGCGCGGATGGCGGGGTAGAGGCCGGCCGCGGCGCCGATGGCCAGGGTGGCGGCGAGGCCGCCGACGGTGGCCCAGGCCGGGACCACGGAGGGCCAGCCGCTGTACAGCGCGTAGCCCATCGTGACACCCGTCCCCAGCAGGATCCCCCCTCCCCCGCCAAGCGCCGACAGAAGCAGCGACTCCGCCAGGAACTGGGTGCGGATCTGCCCCCGGGTGGCCCCGAGCGAGCGGCGGAGGCCGATTTCGGCGCGGCGTTCCAGCACCGAGATGACCATCGTGTTGGCCACCCCCACCCCGCCCACGAGCAGGGCCACCGCGCCCACCCCCAGCAGGAGGTTGGCGAACGCCTGGCTGGTCGCCTGCTTGGCGGCCAGGGCGTCGGACGGACGGGAGACGTCCACCTCGTTGGGCGCCTCCGGGTTGGCGGTGCCGGCCAGCACCTGGCGTACGGCCTCCAGCTTGGACTCCTCCGAACGGGTGTAGAGCGTGGTCGGGTGCCCGTCGAAGCCCAGCCTGGACTCCGCCACCGGCCAGCCCACCAGGACGCCGCTGTCCAGTTCGGTGGCGAGCGCCACCGGGTTCATGACCCCGACGACTGCGAAGCGGACGCCGCCGATCACGACCTGCGTGTCAGCCCCGATCGAGCCCACGCCGAGCCGCTGGGCCGCGGAGGAGCCGAGCACGGCGGCCGGGTAGCGTTCGGTGGCGGCGTTGAGCCAGGTCCCGCTCCGCAGCGTCGCGCCGACGGTGGCGGGCAGGTCGAGGCGGGCCGCGTACGTGGTCATTCCGCCGGTCTGGGCCTCGGGGATCTCCTCCGACCGGTAGACCTTGGCCTCGCTGATGCGCCCGATCGACGAGGCCGCCTGGACGGGACCGATCCGTTCGATCATCGCCTCCGCGTCCTTCGGCATCTGCGCGGCCTCGCCCATGAGCGTGGTTCCGGACGAGACCGTGAGCAGGTTGGTGCCGAGCGCGGAGAGCGTACGGTCCAGCTCGGCGCCCGACGAGGACGACAGCCCGACCACGCTGACCATGGCCGCGATGCCGATGGCGATGCCGAGCGCCGACAGGAAGGCCCGCAGCGGTCTCGTACGCAGGCCGACCGCCCCGACGCGCATCACGTCGCGGGGCCGCATCCTGGCCGGGGACAACTTCGGCCGGGGCGCTTCCACGACGGCCATCACACCGCCTCCAGCGGGACCCGCGCGCTGTCGGAGATGATCCGGCCGTCGCGCATCCGCACCTGCCTGGGCAGGCTGGCGGCGATCTCCCGGTCGTGCGTGATGATCACGATGGTGGTGCCGCTCGCGTTCAGCTCGTGCAACAACTCCATCACCCCCGTACCCGACACCGAGTCCAGGGCCCCGGTCGGTTCGTCGGCCAGGAGCAGCGGCGGTTCGCCCGCCACCGCCCTGGCGATGGCCACGCGCTGCCGTTCGCCGCCGGACAGCTCGTGCGGCTCGTGGTCCATCCGGTGCCCGAGCCCGACCCGTTCGAGCGCCTTGGCCGCGCGGCGCCGCCGCTCCGACCGGCTCAGGCCGGTGTAGACCAAGCCGTCGGCCACGTTGTCCAGCGCCGGGACCTTCGCGGCGAGATGGAACGACTGGAACACGAACCCGATCGTGGTGGCCCGCAGCGCCGACAACTGGTTGTCGGAGAGCTTGGAGACGTCGTACCCGTCGATGTGGATGGTCCCGGAGGTGGGCCGGTCGAGGGTGCCGACGACGTTGAGCATCGTCGACTTGCCCGAGCCGGACGGCCCGACGATGGCGATCAGCTCGCCGTGCTCGATGCGCAGCGACACCTCCCGCAGCGCCGCCACGCCGCCGGGGTACGTCCTGGACACGTCCGTCAGCGCGATCATGGGGTACGTCATTTCGGCATCCCCACGGTCATGCCCTCGGTGAGCCCGTCACCGCTGACCTCGACCCGTCCCCCGGCGAACAGCCCCGTCTCGATCTTGATGTAGCGGGACCTGCCCCCCTCGACGATCTCCAGGCCGTAGCCGCCCTCCTGCAGCGCCACCAGCGCCGCGACCGGCACGGTCAGCACGTTCTTGCGCTGGGAGGCCGTGAACGTCACGTCCACCGCCGCCTTGTCCAACCCCTTGGCGGACTTGGACTCGCCGATCGAGACGAGCGCCTCGACCCGGGTCTCCGGCTCGGCGTTCTGGCCCTCGCCCGGCTTGACGACCGTGGCCACCTCGGTGACCTTGCCCCGTACGTTCTTGCCGTCCGGCAGCGTGACCTCGACCTTGGCGCCCTTCTTGGCCATCCGCTGGTCCTCGGCCTCCAGCTCGACCGTGACCACCTTGGACGTGCCCGTATAGGTCAGGATTTTCTGTCCCGGCGTGGCCGGCTGGCCCTCCTCGGACTCCAGGCTCTCCACCCGTACCTTGCCGGGGGCGAAGACGACCCGGCCCAGCTCGACCACGCCCGTCTCGTCCAGGCCGCGGTCCTCCTGCCACTCCTTGACCGCCTCGGCGGTGTCGTAGGTGTACTCGTCGTCGACCGTGAAACCGTCGTAGCCGAGCTTCTTGAGGTTGCGCTCCAGGTTCTCGACGTCCTTGCCCTCCACGCCGACCTTGAGGTCGCGGTAGGCGGGCGTGTCGCCGTACAGGAGCATGACCGGCTGGTTGTCCACCCGGTACAGCGACCGGCCGCGGGTGACCTGGGCTCCGCTGTCGGGCAGCCAGGTGATCGTGCCGAGCTTCCTGCTCATCGCCGTGGTCACCGGGCCGTAGCCGAGCTCGCCGTCGGCGTCCCTGGTGTCGTTCAGGGTCTGCCTGGTCACCGCGGTGGTGGCCGGGGGCAGGGCGGTGGCCGACCGGGTGGGGCCGGCGCCGCCCTTCAGCAGGCCGGCGCTGTTGATCGCCACGAACCCGCCGCCCGCGGCGACCAGCGCGATCAGGAGCCCGGCGACCACCTTGCCCCGGCCGCGCCGGCGGCGCGGCCGGGAGGGCGGGGAGCCGGGCTCCGCCTTCCCGTCGATGGTGGCCATCCCCATCACATGCCTCCCATGCCCGCCTCAGAGAGCTCCTTCTCGCACTTCTGCTGGGCGGACTTGAAATCGGGGTCCTGGCCGACCTCGGCGTTGATGCGCACCATGCCGCCCTCGGGGTCGGGGTAGGACTCGACGCCGTTGTCACGCATGCACTGGGCGACCTTGCGCAGCGCCTCGGCCCGCTGGGGGTCGATCTTGCCGCCCTCCCCGCCCATCTTCGGCGCGTACTGCTTGCACGCCTCCTGGGCGGCCTCGACCTTCTCCTGCGGGACGCTGCCGTCGAACTTCATCATGATGCCCTTGCCGGGCTCGGGGTCAGGGACCTCCACTCCGTTCTCGCGCATGCACTGGGCGAATTTGAGACCGCGCTCCTGCGGGTCCTCGCTGGGCTTCGCGCTGGCCGCGGCCTGGGTGCCGGTGCCGGACACCGACGCCACGTCGGAGCCGCCGCCTCCGCCCGAGCCGCAGGCGGCCAGGGTCAGGGTGAGCGCCAGGGCCATCGCGCTGAGGGCTGGTCCTCGCATGGGTGTTCTCCTCCGTCGTATGAACGTGGTTCGAGGAGAGATGCAATAGGGGCCGCTGTTTCCTCAGCGTTTCCGTCCGCTGTTTGTTCTGCGGCTTATTTTGAGCAAATGCCGTCTACGCCACACTCGGCTCCGTAAGCAGAAGAAAGGTGCACGATGCGGGTGCTGGTGGTGGAGGACGAGCCGCTGCTCGCCGACGCGATCGCCGAGTGGCTGCGCGAGGAGACGCACGCGGTCGATCTGGCGCGCGACGGTGCGGCGGCGCTGGAACGGATCGCGGTCAACGAATACGACGTGGTCGTACTGGACCGCGACCTGCCGCGCGTGCACGGCGACGACGTGTGCCGGGAGCTCGTCGCGTCCGAGCGCGACGCGCGGGTGCTGATGCTGACCGCCGCCGTCCAGCTCGACGACCGGGTCACGGGGCTGTCCCTGGGGGCCGACGACTATCTGTCGAAGCCGTTCGCGTTCCCCGAGCTGGCCGCGCGGGTCCTGGCACTGGGGCGGCGCTCGCGGCCGGCCGTGCCGCCAGTGCTGCGCAGGGCCGGGATCACGCTGGACCCGGCGCGCAGGGAGGTCTTCAGGAACGGGCGGTTCGTCCCGTTGTCGAAGAAGGAGTTCGCCGTACTGACGGAGCTGATGCGGGCGAACGGCACCGTGGTCTCGGCCGAGCTGCTGCTGGAGAAGGCGTGGGACGAGCACGCCGACCCGTTCACGGGCGCGGTCCGGCTCACCATCCTCAAGCTGCGCCGCAAGCTCGCCGACCCGCCGGTGGTGGAGACCGTGCCGGGGGTCGGGTACCGGATCCCATGAGCTTCCCTCGCATGAGCTTCCCTCGCATGAGCTTCCCTCGCATGAGCTTCCTGAGGCGGCTCGTACGGCCGCGGCCCACGCTGCGGCTGCGGCTCACCCTGTTGTTCGGCGCCCTGTTCATGCTCGCGGGGCTGACCCTGCTCGGCGTCACCTATCTGCTGTTCAACCAGCAGCTGACGAACTCGTTCGAGAGCCGGTTCATCGCTCCGCCGGGCAAGTCGAAGCAGCTGTTCTTCGTCCAGGACGGCGTCGAGCTCTCCGGCGAGGCGGCGTACGAGTGGATGCGGCAGCAGGAGCTGACGCTGCGCGGCGCGGCCATCACGTCGCTCCTCACGCAGGGTCTGATCGCGCTGGTCGTGGTCGGCGCCGTGGCCGTCTGGCTCGGCTGGGTGGTCGCCGGACGGGTGCTGGCCCGGCTGCACCGGGTCACCGAGACGGCGCGCAGGATCGCCGCCGCGCCCATGGCCGAGCGCGGGCTGCACGAGCGGATCGCGCTGGCGGGGCCGGACGACGACGTCAAGACGCTCGCCGACACGTTCGACACCATGGTGGAGCGGCTGGACCAGTCCTTCGACGGGCAACGCAGGTTCGTGGCGAACGCCTCCCACGAGCTGCGCACGCCGCTGACGCTGAACCGGGCGCTGGTCGAGCTGGCCATGCACCGCCGTACGGCCTCGGCGGAGATCAAGGAGCTGGGCGAGAGCCTGCTGGAGATCAACGCCCGCCACGAGCGGCTCATCTCCGGGCTGTTGCTGCTGGCCAGGTCGGAGCAGGAGATCACGGACCGCTCCCCGGTGGACCTGGCCGACGTCGTGACGCACGTGGTCAGGCAGACCGCCGCGGACGCCCACGACTCCAAGGTCACCGTGCACGAGGTCACCGCGCAGGCGCCCACCGTCGGGGACGCCCTGCTGCTGGAACGGCTGGTGCACAACCTGGTCGAGAACGGCATCCGGCACAACCTGGACGACGGGACCGGGTGGGTGCGGGTGGTGAGCCGGGTCGTGTCCGGCGGCCCGGGGGGGTCGGGGGGCTCGGGCGGCCCGGGCGGGTCGGGCGGGTCGGGCGGCTCAGCCGGATCGGGCGGGTTGGGCGGCTCAGGCGGCTTCGGCGGCTCGGGCGGGAGAGCCGAGGTCGAGGTCAGCAACACCGGGCCGGACGTGCCGCCATACGAGATTCCGCAGCTCTTCAAGCCGTTCCACCGGCACGGGGCCGAGCGCGTGATCACGGCCAGGAGCGCGGGGCTGGGGCTGTCGATCGTACGGTCGGTGGCAGTGGCGCACGGCGGGGACGTCCGGGCGGAGCCCAGGGAGGGCGGCGGCCTGGTCGTGACCGCGTCGCTGCCGCTCGCCTTCCATTAGCTCTGTACTGTCGGGTGTCATGGAGATCTGGATCAATCCGGCGTGCTCGAAGTGCCGCTCCGCGCTGTCCATCCTGGACGCCGAGGCCGCCGAATACACCGTGCGCCGCTACCTTGAGGACCCGCCCGACGAGGCCGAGATCCGCGCGGTCCTGGCCCGGCTGGGCCTCGAACCGTGGGACGTCACCAGGACCGGCGAGGCGCGGGCGGCCGAACTCGGCATGGCCACCTGGCCGCGCGACGCGGACACCCGTGACCGGTGGATCAGGGCGCTGGCGGAGAACCCGATCCTGATCCAGCGACCGATCATCACGGCCGACGACGGAACAACGGTGGTCGCCCGGTCCGAGGACGCCGTCCGCTCCATACTCCCCTGACCGTCCCCAACGGCTCACCACCGAACACGGCCAGAGAGCTACGGCTCACCGCCAAACACGGCCAAAGCTACGAACCACCGCCGAACACAGCCAGAGAGTCACGAACCACCGCCAAACCAACACGCCCGCACCCATCTCGGCGCCATGTCGGTCCGGTCACCGCCCGCCCGCGCACATCTCGGCGGCACGGCGGTCCCGCAGCCACCCATCCGTTCGTCCGGCCGATTTCCGATTTCGGCCGCATCCGCGCGGACGCGCAGGTCGTCGTGCTCGCGGGGACGGCCGGCGAGGATCATCGACGCCGACACCGGCCAACTGCGGGCAACTGCGGGCATCGCCCCCGTCGTTGACGACGACGGCCCGGCGGTGCACGGCCGCACTCCCCCCGGCACCGCCTCGGCCGCGCTGGGGTGGGGCGTGGTGCACCCGGTCCTACGACCCCCGTGTGGATCGCTTGGTCAGTTGACGCAGTCCTGCGTCTTGAGGCTGAGCGCCAGCTCGTAGACCTTGCCCTTGGAGAGCAGGAACGAGTAGCTGGCCTTGGAGTTGCCGGGGACGCTCACGTACGGGTAACCGCTCGCCGCGGTCTTGACGCCCGGGTACGCCTTCTTGATCTGCGTCATCGTGGAGCCGAGGCCGATGCCCTCGGGCGTCTTGACACCCTTCGCGGCGAAGATCAGGGCCACGCCACGCTTCTTGGAGATGTACAGGCCCACGTTGTCCTTGCCGGTGGGCAGGGCCTTCAGGTCCCAGCCCGCGCACGAGCCCGCCTCGCCGGCCTTCTTGAACACGACCTCTCCGGTCGCCTTGGCCTGCTTCTCGCTCATGCCGAGCCGGACCTTGCCGTAGCCGTACGGCCCCAGCGCGGGCTTGGCGGACTGGGCGAACGCGGGCGCGCCGGCGGTGAGCAGTGCCCCGCCTGCCAGGACCGCCACAAGCACCTTAATCACGATGATCTCCCCTGTGTCGAACGGTACGCATGCTTCGAGTGGTGGACCCGGCGGAAAGTTCATCCGGATTAGTCACGAACGCGCCACACCGGCGGCGCGAACAGGCTCACAGCCGTGACGAGCACGGCCGCCACGGCGCACACACCCAGGACGGGCCCGCTGCCCAGCAGCGCCACCGCGGGCCCCGCCAGGCCCATGCCGACGGGCGCGGCCACGAGGGCGCCGAGCATGGTGACGGAGGTGGCGCGGGCGACGAATTCCTCGGGGAGGTGGCGCTGGATCGAGGTGGTCTGGAGGACGTTGTAGACCACCAGCTCCATGCCGGCGGCCGCCGCCGCGAGCGCCAGTAACCAGAGCGCGGCGGGGATCGCCAGCAGCGCCGGGAGCGGGGCCATCAGGAGGAAGAAGAGGAGCGCCGCGACCACGGGCCGCCCCGGCCGCCACCGTGCGCCGACGAAGCCCCCGGCCAGCCCGCCGACGGCGTACGCGATGCCGATGGCCGACCAGGCGGGCGCGCCACCGAGGTGCTGGTCGGCGACGTACGGGCCGAGGACCAGGATCGGGGAGACCACGAGCACGTTCGTGAGCGCGCTGTGGATCGTCCACATCCACAGCCACCGGTGCCGGGAGAACTCCGCGAACCCGCCGCCGATGCCGGCCAGCACACCGCCGCTCGGCCGCGGTCGTCCCGTCTCGAGGGGCAGGCGGTACAGGAAGGCCGCGCTCGCCAGGAACGTCAGCGCGTCGACCAGGATGGCCCAGCCCGGCCCGACCAGCGCCACCAGGGCTCCGGCGACGCCCAGCGCCAGGATCGACGCCGCGCTCCTGGAGATCGAGATCAGGGAGTTGGCCGCCTGCACATGCTCCCTGCCGGCCAGCCCGGTCACGAGGCCCGCCGCGGCCGGGGTGAAGAACGCCGATCCCGCGCCGGCGATCAGCTGCAGGGCGATCAGCATCCAGAGGTGCGCGGCACCGGTGAGCAGCAGGACCGCCGTCATGCCGTGCGCGGCGAAGCGGGTCAGGTCGGCGAGCAGCATCACGGTCCTGCGGGAGAACCGGTCGCCGACCGCGCCGCCCAGCAGGGTCAGGAGGATGACGGGCAGCCGGGTGCTCAGGACCACGATCCCCAGGTCCACGGGTGATCCGGTGAGGTGCAGGACGGCGAACGCGATCGCCAGAGGGGTCAGCGAGTCACCGAACGCGGAGGCGGTCTGACCCAGGTAGTAGCGCCGGAACCCTTTGGCCGCCAGCGGCGCGAACATCGAACGCGAACGAGAACGAGGCGAGACCACCCGGCCACCGGCGTCCCGCTGCCCACCCACGGCAAGCGGAGCGTCGGCATCAGCCCGGACGCGCGCAGCGTCTGGAACGGCGGCATCAGGGACGGTGGCCGTGGCCCGGGGATCGGGCTCGACGCCTGTGGCACCCGGGGTGCTCGGGCCGAGTGGCGTCGTGAGATGGCGAGCGTCGGGTGGCGCAAGGTGGCGGGCTTCACCTATGGCGAGGTGGTGGTTGTCGGGTGCCGCGAGGTGGTGGGGGTCACCTACGGCGGGATGGTGAGTCTTGGATGCGGTGGGGTCGAGCGGCTGGGGTGCGGCGGAGTGGTGAGTCCTGGATGCGGTGGGGTCGAGCGGCTGGGGCTCGGTTGTGCTCCGGTGGCTGCGATCGGACACCGTGCCCCCTTTCGACGCGCGCATGGCATCGGCACTCGTCCCTGGTCGCCGGCGCCGGTCTGAAGATTCGGGGACACTCTGCCAGGCTCCACCGACAGTTCCGGGGTGGTCAGGCTGGGGCGTAGTGCGCGTTGACGGCGGGCTGGCCGGTGTAGTTGGGGCCGGCCTGGTCGTCCGCGCCCAGGTAGCGGTACGGGAGGTCGAGGCTTCTGCGGCCCCGGCAGCCGATCCTTCTGGTACGCCCGTCGTACGTCATCCCTTGCGAGCGCAGGGCGGTGGTCAGGCGGCGGCCGGCAGGGGTGTCGTCCGGGAGGCGGATGCTGCGGGTGTCGAAGTTCGCGACGAAGAGGCCGTCTTCGGTGAGCCAGTCGGCGGCCTTCGCCAGGAGCGCGAGCTTGTCGCCGATGTAGTGCAGGCCGTGTACGCAGGTGATGAGGTCGAACGGGGCATCGGGGCGCCAGGTGGTGACGGAGGCGGTGATCAGTCGCAGCCGTGGCGGGGTCGGCGGGGAGGCGAAGAAGTCGACCAGGTCCACACCCACGATCTCGGCGTCCTGTCCGAGCAGTGCGGTGGCCTCGTTGAGGGCGTTCGCCGTGCCGCAGCACAGGTCCAGCCAGCGCGCCGGCCGGGCTTCCGTGGCGCGGAGCACGTCGATGACGTCGATGCCGAGCTCTCGGTTGTAGGAGGGGAGGCGGCGTTCGCGGTTCATGAGGCTGTTGGCCACGACGGGCGAGCCTTCCAACTCGTCGTCCGTGGTCAGCGACATGATCGCACCCTTCTGGCCGCGCCCGGGGTTACCGGAAGGTTTCCGACAGATCCGGAACTTCGCCACAAATCCGTATGCAGTCGCTATCGTACGTAACGATCAGCCGCCCCCGTCTCAGGAGTCACTTCTCTCATGCCGCAAGTCGAACCGCTGCGGGAGGATGACCCAGCGACAGTAGGGGAATACCGCCTGTTCGGCCGGCTGGGCGCGGGCGGCCAGGGGACCGTCTACCTCGGGCAGGCTCCCGGCGGGAGCCCCGTGGCGGTCAAGGTGCTGCGCGAGGGCGCGGGGTTCGACGACAGGCTGGCGAAGGAGATCGCGGCCGCGCGGCGGGTGGAGCCGTTCTGCATCGCGCAGGTGCTGGACGCCTCGCTGGGCGGCCCACGACCGTACATCGTGACCGAGTACGTGGACGGCCCCTCACTCCACCAGGCCGGCCGCCACAGCGGAGCCGACCTGCAACGACTCGCCGTCGCCACGGCCACCGCGCTGGCCGCCATCCACCAGGCGGGCATCGTGCACCGGGACTTCAAGCCCGCGAACGTCCTGCTCGGTCCCGGCGGCCCGCGCGTCATCGACTTCGGCATCGCCCGGGCCATGGACGACGCCCTCACACACACCAGCAGCATCGTCGGCACGCCCGCGTACATGGCGCCCGAGCAACTGGCGGGGCAGTCGGTGGGGCCGGCGGCAGACGTGTTCGCCTGGGCGTCGGTCATGGCGTGGGCGGCCAACGGGACGCCGCCGTTCGGACAGGACACGCTGCCGGCCATCATCAACCGCATCCTCCACAACGAACCCCAGCTCGGCGACGTCCCGCATCCGTTACGGGGCATCCTGTACGACTGCCTGGCCAAGGATCCGCATGCCCGGCCGACGATGCGGGACGTCATCCTGCGGTTGCTGAGCGGGCAGAACCCCGGGGGGCAGGGGGCCGGGGTCCCCCAGGGAGCGGGGTCCGGTCCGATGCCAGGATCCGCATGGGGGCAGCGGCCGGGTCACGGGTCGGTGCCAGGGCCGGGGCAGGGGCCGGTGGCCGTATCGGGGCAAGGGCCGGGTCAGGTTTTCGGGGCTGGGAACGGGCCGGTGCCGATGCAGGGGTCGGTGCCGGGGCAAGGGCCGATTCCCGGGCCGGGACGTGGGCCGGCGCAGGGTCAAGGACCGGCGCCCGGGCCGGGATATGGGCCGGTGCCGGGGCAAGGACCGGTGCCCGGGCCAGGTCAGGGGTATGGGCCGGGGCCGGGGCGGCGGGGGGTGGCTGGGCGGCGGGTTGTGCTTCCGGTGGCCGTGGGTGTGTCGGGGGTCATGGTGATGGCGCTGGTCGGTGGCGTCGTCTGGCTTGCCCCCTGGTCGATGCGGCCCGGTCAGGCATCGTTCGCCGCCGATCAGCTCAGCCCGTCCGCCGCCACCAAGACCACCGAGCCCCCGGCCACGAAGACGCCGCCCCGGAAGACCCGCAAGCCCACCCCCAAACCCACCCAGAAGATCACCCCCAAGGTCACGTCCACGCCACCGTCGGCGACGCCCACTCCCAAGCGCACCACGGCGCGCCCGACCGTGGCTCCCACCCCCACCAAGACCACCGAGAAGCCGGTCGCGAACGCCAGGGTCAGCATCCTCGAGATCGAACTGTTCGGCGGCCCCGGCCAGAGTCAGGGAAGCGGCTGCTACATGCCACCGGTCCACTTCCAGACCAACGTGGAGTCGTCCCGGCAGAAGGTGTGGGTCTCCTACAAGTGGCTGCTGGACGGCAAGGCGGTCACGGGGAACAGGTCGTGGGTGTCCGAGGGTGGGTACACCGCGTTCGCGACCTCCGGCCAGTACATGCTCGAGGCCGGGCGCCACACGGTCGCCCTCAAGGTCACCTCCCCGTCGGCGACGCAGAAGAGCGTGTCGTTCAACGTCTGCGCCATCCCGACATGATGATGCCGGAGGCCATCGGCCCGTACCGGGTCGTCAAGCAGCTCGGCGAGGGCGGCCAGGGCGTGGTCTACCTGGCCACCGCCCCCGACGGCACCCGGGTCGCCGTCAAGGCGCTGCACGAGGGGCTGCCGGGTGACGGCCGGTTCGCGAAGGAGATCGCGGCCGCGCGGCGGGTGGAGCCGTTCTGCATCGCGCAGGTGCTGGACGCCTCGCTGGGCGGCCCACGACCGTACATCGTGACCGAGTACGTGGACGGCCCCTCACTCCACCAGGCCGGCCGCCACAGCGGAGCCGACCTGCAACGACTCGCCGTCGCCACGGCCACCGCGCTGGCCGCCATCCACCGGGCCGGCGTCGTGCACCGGGACTTCAAGCCCGCGAACGTCCTGCTCGGACGTGACGGGCCGCGCGTCATCGACTTCGGCATCGCCCGCGCCATGGACGCCGCGCTGACCCGTACCAGCAGCGTCGTGGGGACGCCCGCGTACATGGCACCCGAGCAGTTCATGGGCGCCGCCGCGGGTCCGGCGGTGGACGTGTTCGCGTGGGGGGCCGTCATGGTGTACGCGACCACGGGCGCCCCGCCGTTCGGCAACGACTCCGTGCCCGCGGTGCTCAGACGGATCCAGTACGAGGAGCCGCAGCTCGGCGGGGTGCCGGAGCCGCTGCGCTCGATCGTGTACGCCTGCCTGGCCAAGGATCCGGCGGCCCGCCCGGCCATGCACGACGTCCTCTTCCAGTTGATCGGCGGCCAGGCACCTCCGCCAGGCGGTTCGGCCCATCCGGCCTCACGAGGACCGAGGCCGGGGGCGTTCCCAGGCGGCCCGGTGCCTCAAGGATCGGCGGGGCCAGGCGTGGCGCCCATGGGATCAGGACATGCGGGTCCGGGGGCGTTTCCGGGAGGGCCCGCATATGGGGCCGTCCCGGGCGGACCCCATGGGCCTGGCCCGTACCGGGGACCCGCGCATCACCCCGGCGGCCCCTTTCCGCACCAGCCGCCGATCGCCCACCTCCGGACCAACCCCGGACGGGGATCCTCCGGCAACGGGCGCATCCTCGCGTTCCTGGCCGGCGGGACCGCGGTCGTCGTGACCGGCGCCGTGGTGGCCGCCTGGGCCTGGGCGCCGTGGTGGCCCGGCCGTGCCACCACCGCCAACATCGTCACGGCCTCCACCCCGACCGTCTCCGGCACGGGCACCGGGGCGAAGGGATCCGCCAAGACCCCGCACCCGACCAAGAGCACGAAGACCTCCAAAACCCCGCAAACGCCCAAGATCTCCACAACCCCCAAGGCCACCACCACGACCCGCCCCACCGCCGAGCCCACCGTCAGCCGAACGTCCAGACCGACCACGAAACCCAGCACCTCCAAACCGACTGCGACCAGCGGCGGCGGCGGGGTGAAGTCGGTGTCCTTCAGGTACGAGGGCTACAAGCTGAGCGACTGCTGGCGCAACGACACGAACATCTGGGCCACGGTCTCGGCCACAGGGACCTACAGCTACCGGTGGCTCGTCAACGGCCAGAACCAGGGCAGGCAGGAAGGCACGTCGTCGTCGAAACCCCTGCTGCCGTCCATCACCTGGAAGGGGGCCGGGACGTACAACGTCGTCTTCGAGGTGGTCACCCCGACGAGGTTCACGAAGAGCGCCACGGTGAAGATCTGCAGCAACAGCGAGAGCTGGGGCGAGGAGTGGCCGGACTAGCCTTGGCCCCTGGCCAGGAGCTCCTCGAACGTGGTCGCGGGGTGCCCGGTGAGCGTGGGGATCGCGTCGCCGACCCCCTCCAGCTCACCGGCGGCGATGGCCTCGTACGTCGACACCCACGCCGCCACCTGCCACGCGGGCGCGTTGTAGCGGCGGCGTGACTCGTAAGCCTCTTCGACCGTCTCCGGGTGGTATGTGATCGCGCGCCCGGTCGCCCTGGTCAGCGCGGCGGCCACCTCGTCCAGCGTCAGGGCCTGCGGCCCGGTGAGGTCGTAGGTCGCGCCCTCGTGCGCGCCCGGATCCAGCAGGACCGCGGCCGCCGCCTCCGCGATGTCGTCCTGGGCCACCGCCGCGACCCGCCCCTGACCGGCCGGGCCGCGGATCACGCCGTCCTCCCCCGCCATGCCCGGCAGGAAGTCGGCGTACAGGTTGTCACGCAGGAAGGTGAAGGGCAGGCCGCTGCCGCGAATGTGCTGCTCGGTGGCCCAATGGTCGCGCGCCAGCGTGAACGTGGCGTCCGGGGCGGCGCCGTAGAACGAGATGTACACCAGATGGGCGACACCGGCGTCGCGGGCGGCGTCCACGAACGTGCGATGCCGGTCGAGGCGGTCGGCGCTCTCCGACGCGGACACGAACAGCACGGTCGAGGCCCCTTCGAGGGCCCGCCGCATCGCGCCGGGATCGCCGTACTCGGCGCTGACCGCGCTCGCGCCCGCGAGCGGGGCGACGCGGTCGGCCTGCCGTGAGACGAGCCGCTGCTCGACCCCGGCGGCGGCGAGCAGCGCGGCCACCCGCCCGCCGAGGCGGCCGGTGGCACCGGTGGTGACGATGAACCCCATGCCGTCACCCTATTGCGGCCGGAGCTGTCAACCAGGCGTCCCCCTGCACCGTCTCCTCATGGTCCCCATCCGTCGCAAGGAGTCGCCGTGCGTGTTCTGCTGCTCGTCCCAGCCGCCACCCTGTTGCTCTCGTCCGCCGCCGCCCGGGCCGACGTCGTGGAGTACGAATGCAAGGTCCGCGCCACGGGCGAGACCCAGGACGTGAAGGTCGAGGTCGAGCTGACGGTGCCCACGGACGCGCAGGTGGGCGAGCAGATGGCCATCGGCTGGCACGGCACGTACGTGGAGGGTTCCGAGTTACGCGCACCTGCCACGGGCCTGGAGGACGGCCTCAAGCTGTACGCGTACGCGGGCATCAGCGGCATCGAAAAGCTGACGTCGGCCACCGGCGTCGCCGAGCTCGAGCCGATCATTCCCGGGGCGCCCGTCCGACTCCCCGCGACGACGGTCGACATGAAGACGACACCCAAGAACCCGGGCACCGGCACCGTGCACGCGGCCTCCATCAACTTCGGCACCAGCCCCAGCGATCGCGCGATCGAGTGCGAGGTCAAGAACGGGGACGCTCGGACGGAATACCCCCTCACCGTCACCGGCGCCGGTGAGACCGCGAGCTCCAGCCCGAGCCCCACCCCCACCGAAACAGCGACGAAGACCAGAACCCCGGCGGGCGCGGCCGACACGGGTGGCGGTGGTGAGGCTGGGCCCGACGGGCGGGTGCTGGTGGGGGTGGGAGGCCTGCTCGTCCTCGCCTCCGCAACCGGCCTGGTCCTGCGGCGGCGCAGGGTTGTAGCGGGCTTGTAGCGACCCTGTAGGACCCGGGCTGATCGTTTACGGCAGAGGGGCGCGAGAAGCCCCTCTGCCCCGAACAACGAGGGAGAGTCCCATGGTCAAGACTGTTCGCCGGTACGCCAAGTACGCCATCAGCACGCTGTCGACCGCGGTTTTCGTCCTCAACGGCTGACACCCAGGTGTCCCCCGGGCGCTCCGGGCCCGGGGGACACACTGCACCATCGCGACAGGAGGGCGAGGCGTGTTCGGCACAGCGGTGCGGCAACTGGGCTACGCGTGGACGATGATGTCCGGCCGCAGGTTCCGGATCAAGGACGTGCGGGCGCTGGTGGAGGACACGCGGGCGACCATGGAGGCGTTCGGATCGCCCGGCGAGGGCTCCGACGACATGCTCGCCGCCGCCGACCCGGAGATCCAGGAGGACCTCACCAAGCGGCGCCTGCGCCGCACGATCAGGCACGCCCGCGCGGAGGTCCCGTACTACCGCGGTCTCGAGTCGGACGACCTGGCCGGCATCGCCCCCACCCCCAAGCAGGCACTGCGCGGCATGTCCGCCGCGTTCGTCTCCGAGCTGGCCCGTCCCGCCGTGCTCGCGCACACGACCGGCACGACCGGCAGCCCCACGCTCGTGTGGTTCTCCGCGTACGAGATCGAGCTGATGTCGTCGATGGCGGCGCTGGCCGCGATGCTGAACGGCGGCCTGCGCTCCGAGCACCTGTGGGCCAACGCCATCAGCTCCCGTTCCATCGCCCAGATCGTGGCCGAGCGGGCGGTGCCGATGACGGGCGCGGGCTTCGTGCACCTCGGCATGATCGACCCGCGCGCCACCCTCGACCGGCTGGCCACGCCGATGCACGTCCCCGGCAAGCAGCCCCTCATCACGCACCTGAACGTGACCGCCTCCTATCTGGCCGCGCTGGTGCAGGAGGCCGAGCGCGGCGGCTGGAGCCCGCGCGACTTCGGGCTCATCGAGGTGACGTCCGGCGGCGAGGTGCTCACCGACGCGCTGCGCCTGCGCGCCGAGGAGGCCCTGGGTGCCAGGGTCTACGACGGCTACTCCATGACCGAGATCGCGCCCGTCACCGGGCGGGTGTGCGATGACGGCCACCTGCATCTGCCCTCCGACCAGGGCCTGATCGAGGTGCTCGACCCGGTCACCATGGAGCCCGCCGGGCCGGACGCGCTCGGCGTCCTGGTCGTCACCCCGTACTCCACCTTCCGCGACACCACGCTGCTGCTCCGGTACGTCACCGGCGACCTGGTCAGAACCCTGCCCGAGCCGCCCACGTGCGCGCTGGCGGCGATCCCGGCGACCTCCCGCATCCTGGGACGCGCGGTGGACGGCGACGTGACCACCCGTGACGTGCTGGACCTGCTGCAGGCCGAGCACGCGCTGCCGCTGCCGACCAGGTTCGCGGTCGAGGACGGGATCCTGCACGTCGTGTCGGGCAAGGACGACCCGGCGCTGCTCAGCCGGCTGGAGGAGCGGGCCGCCGCGACGAAGCTCAAGGGCATCGTGCTGGTCGAGAGCCCGGACGACCTGCCGCGCCCCTGCCACGTCCGGGCGGACCTGATCGAGCAGAGCTTCGAGCACGCCGCGCACCTCCCGATCGGAGTCCGATGACCGCGCACGTCCTGGGCCTGCACACGCTCATCGCGCTGACCGTCGCGTTGGCGGCCCTGTTCCTGTCCCGGTACGAGATCCCGCGACCGCCGGTCGGCAAGTTCGTCGGGTCCGACATCGCCGTCATGATCGTGGCGCTGGTGGCGATGCCGTTCGCGTACCTGCACATCCCCGTCGGCATCGTCGTGACGATCTTCGGCGTCGTGGTGTTCACGCTCGCGCAGCTCACGCTGGCGCCGGTGCTCGGCGGGCGGACGGCGGCGATCGCGGCGGCGGTGCTGGTCGGCGGCGACGTGGCCGCGTACTTCGCCGGTTGGGAGCCCGCCGTCCTCGTGCTGAACGACGTGGCGGTGATCCTGCTCGTCGTCGGCGTGGTCAACCTGTGGGTCCAGACGGCCGTCACCCCGGCCCAGGTGGCCGCCCTGGCCGCCGCCCTGACCTGCTACGACACGCTCGCCACCGGGCTCAGCTCGCTCACGCTCGACTTCGTGGCGCGGCTGGACGGGCTGCCGTTCGCGCCGGTGCTGGCCACCCGCTACGGCGCCGACGCCTCGCTCGTCGGGCTGGGCGACTGCCTCATGCTCACGTTGTGGCCGCTGGTGGCGTACAAGAGGTACGGCCGGCGCGCCGGCTGGCTGGCCGCCGGGATCGACGCCGCGCTGCTGGCCGTCGCGGCCACGGCCTTCCTGTCCGGGAGCGGCGCGATACCGCTGCTGACCCCGCTCGGCCCGCTCATCGTCGCGCAGTGGCTCTTCTGGCGCACCCGCCCGGTCCCGGCGCCGTCGCGGCCGGTGGTGGAGCGGGCGCTGGGCGAGATGATCCCCGCGGGCGTGTGGGTGGCGCTGGCCGACGGCGAGATCGTGGGCGAGGGCCCCACGCCGGGAAGCGCCCGGCGGGCGGCACGGCAGTCGGGCCTCGCAACCGTCCCCGTGGTACGGCACCGCCCGGCCGAGTAGGTCAGCCCTGGGCCTCGTTCAGGAAACCCTCGACCTGGGCCCGTTCCGGCCCGCTCTCGAACAGCTCGGCCGACTCGCGCCACACCGCCGCCGCGCACGGGTGCTCCCCCAGCTCGGCGTACGCGCGGCCGAGCTCCCTGAGCACGCGGGCCCGCCAGGTCGGCGGCCCGCCGGGCCCGAGCCCGTCGCGGGCGGTGACCAGCAGGCCGAGCGCCTCCGCGGCGCGCCCCTGCCGCAGCCGCACCTCGCCCAGCGCGTACGTGGCCAGCGCCTCCCCCAGCCCGTCCCCGCACTCGCGGAAGAGCGACCTGGCCCGGTCGAGCGCGTCCACGGCCTCGTCGAACCGCCCGAGCGCCCCCAGCGCCTCGCCGAGCCTGCGCAGCACCTTGCTGGACGCGACGCGATCCCCGATCATCTCGCTGACCACCAGGCTCTCCTGGTAGCACCACACGGCCTCGGCCACCTCGCCGCGCAGGTAGCAGGCGGTGCCCAGGGCCCGCAGCAGGTCACCGCGGGCCCGCCGGTCCTCCCCCGCCTTGGCCAGCCGCTCCTGGCAGAGCCGCCCCGCCTCGCCGTACCGGCCCAGCTCCATGTGGATCCAGACGGGCCACGTCCAGGCGTAGTCGAGCCCGCCCTCGTCACCCAGCTCCTCCAGCAGGGCGATGGCCCGGTACGCCTCCTCCAGCCCTTCCTCGAACAGCCCGGCCCCGTGGAGGCAGGCCGCCCGGTTGATCAGCGCGTACGCGGCCCCGTGCGAGTCCCCGATCCGCAAGCAGTCCTGATATATCCGCTGGAAGTGCTCTCCCGCCGGCCCGTAGGCCCCGCGCGACAGCGGCACCCCGGCCAGCACCAGCTCGGCCCGCAGCGCGATCCGCTCGCTCGGCGCCGCCGCGATCACGATCCCCTGCAGCCGCTCCACGTCGTCGAAGAACCCCTCCAGGCTCAGGTACGCCGACAGGTGGTGCGCCAGCTCGGCCGCCTCCTCCGCCATCCCCAGCTCGACGGCCGCCGACACGCTGTGGACGAGCGTCCTGCGCTCGGCGGCCAGCCACGCGATCCCGACCCCGTCGATCGCCTCGGCCTGAGGGAAGGGCGGCGCGGTCGGGATGGGCAGGTCGCTGGTGGCCGCCCTGAGCAGGCGCAGGCACTCCAGCACGTGCCGGGTCAGCGCCGCCCGCTGCTCCTCCAGGTCGTCCTCGACCCGGGCCCGCTCTTCGGCGTACACGCGTAACAGGTCGTGCAGGCGGTAACGCGGCTGTCCCGCCCCGTCGACCTCGCCCGAGTCGAGCATCCCCCTGGCGACCAGCGTCTCCAGCGCCGCGTCCGCCTCCAGCCCGGACGAGCCGAGCAGGGCCGCCGCCGACCACTCGGCGATGCTCCCCAGGTCGGCCAGCCCCAGCAGCCTGAACGCCCGCCGCGCCGGCTCCGGCAGGGCCGCGTAGCTCTCCCCGAACGTGCCCCGCACGTCCAGCCCGCCCACGATCAGCTCGTCGAGCCGCCGGTCCTCGAGCCTGCTGGCGAACACGCCGACCGGCCAGGACGGGCGGATCGCCAGCCGCGCGCCCGCCACCCTGATCGCCAGCGGCAGCAGCCCGCAGGCCTTCAGGATCGCCCGCGCGGCCTCCGGCGCCGCGCGGAAGCGGGCCCCGCCCGCCACCCGCTCCAGCAGCAGCCGGGCGTCGTGCTCGCCGGGCAGGTCGAGCTGCAGCCGGGTGGCCCCCTCCAGGGCGGGCAGCCGCGACCTGGACGTCACCAGCACGCAGCTGCGCGCGGTGCCCGGCAGCAGGTGGCGCACCTGCGTCTCGTCCTGGGCGTCGTCGAGCACGATGAGCACGCCCATGTCGGCCAGGCGCTGCCTGAGCAGGCCCGCCCGCTCCTCCAGCGGCCCCGGGACCAGCGTGCCGTCCACGCCCAGCGAGCGCAGCAGCTCGCCGAGCAGGTCCTCCGGCCGCCGCGGGCCGGCCGCGTCCCGGCCCAGCCGCAGGAAGACCTGCCCGTCGGGGTAGTCGGCGCGTAACAGGTGCGCCGCGTGCACGGTGAGCGTGGTCTTCCCCACTCCCGGCAGCCCCGAGACGACCACGATGGGCGGCGACATCCGCTCCGGCCGGGCCCGCGCGGCGGGGAGCAGCACGTCCAGCTCGGCCTTGCGGCCCACGAAGTCGGAGGTGTCGGCGGGCAGCTGGCACAGCGGCACACGCGGGGAGACCGGGGCGCTCGGCGCGGGATCGCCGGCCAGCAGGGCGGCGTGCAGGTCGGCCAGCTCGCGGCCCGGCTCGATGCCCAGCTCGCTGCTGAGCACCGCGCGGGCCTGGCGGAAGGCGTCGAGCGCCTCGCTGCGCCGCCCGCTCCTGTGCAGGGCCAGCATGAGCTGCGCCCACAGCCGCTCGCGCAGCGGGTGGGCGGCGACCAGCGTGCGCAGCTCGACCACCAGGTCCTCCCCGCCGAGCTCCAGCCGGACGTCGATCCACTCGGACCTGGCCAGGAGGAGCTGCTCCTCCAGCTCGGCGATCCTGGGCTCCATGGCGCTGCCGAGCCGGCTGTCCTCGGCGGGCCTGCCCCGCCACAGGGACACCGCAGCCTTGTAGGCCTGCTCCGCGGCCTGGTGCTCGCCCGCCTGCCGCGCGCGCCGCGCCCGGCGTACGAGGTCCTCGAACGCGAGCAGGTCGAGCCGGTCGGGCGACAGCTCGCACGCGTACCCGGCGGGCTCCGTGCGCAGGCGGAGCGCGGTGCCGCTGACGACGCGGCGCAGCTGGGAGACGTACGTCTGGAGGTTCGCCACGGCAGAGCGCGGCGGGTCGTCCCAGACGGCGGCGACCAAGCGCTCGGTTGAGATCACGACATTGGGGTGGAGCAGCAGGACGCTGAGCACCGCGCGCTGCTTGGCGCTCAGCCGAACGGGCCCTTCTGCGCCTTGTACGCGTAAGGATCCCAGAATCGAGAAATCCATCGTGGCAATCTCCCCGAGGCCGTCCGGACCCACGACGCAGTACATCCCTTGCCGGATGTTTTGGCAACTGCCGACCTTGACGGGTCTAGTTTGATGTCATGGGATATCTGCCGATCGGCGAACATGGGCTGATCGGCGACCTGCGAACGGTCGCCCTGGTCGGCACGGACGGCACGATCGACTGGTACTGCTGCCCGCGCTTCGACGCGCCGAGCGTCTTCGGCTCGATCCTGGACAACGAGCGGGGCGGCTGTTTCGAACTGGCCGCCGACCTCGACATACGGACCAAACAGTTCTACATCCCCGACACGAACGTGCTCGTCACCCGGTTCTTCGCGGACGAGGGGATGGCCGAAGTCCAGGACTTCATGCCGGTCGTCGAGGAGGAGACGCACGAGGCCGACCGGCACCGGCTGATCAGGCGGCTGGTCTGCGTACGCGGCTCGCTGCCGTTCCGCGTGCTGGTCGCGCCCCGGTTCGACTACGCCGCGCAGGAGCACAGCGTGCGCCTGCACGACGGCCGGGCCACGTTCGAGTCATCCGGGCTCTCGCTGACCTTGACCTCGACCGTGCCGCTGGAGAGCGACGGCCGTGACGTGCGGGCATGGTTCACGCTCTCCGAGGGCGAGCAGGCCGTCTTCGCCCTCGACCGGTCCGACATGGGGCTCGGCCCGAAGTCGTGCGCGCTCGCCGAGGCCGAGCAGGAGCTGGCCAACACGGTGCGGTTCTGGCGGTCGTGGCTGTCCGGCTCCCGTTATCGCGGCAGGTGGCGGGAGATGGTGCACCGCTCGGCGCTGACGCTGAAGCTGCTCACGTACGCGCCGACCGGCGGCATCGTCGCGGCCCCCACCACGAGCCTGCCGGAGCAGATCGGCGGCCCGCGCAACTGGGACTACCGCTACGTGTGGGTGCGCGACGCGGCCTTCTGCGTGTACGCGCTGCTGCGGCTGGGCTTCACCGAAGAGGCCGAGGCGTTCATGAACTTCCTGTCGGAGCACGTCACGCTCGGCCGCGGCGACCAGTCGGCCCCGCTGCAGATCATGTACGGCATCGACGGGCGCGTCGAGTTCCCGGAGCGCGAGCTCCACCACCTGGAGGGCTACCGCGGATCGGCCCCGGTACGCGTGGGCAACGCCGCCGCGGACCAGCTCCAGATGGACATCTACGGCGCGCTCATCGACTCCGTCTACCTGTACGACAAATGGGGCAAGCCCATCTCCAGCGACCGCTGGGACGAGCTGTGCACGCTGGTCGACTGGGTCTCCGACAACTGGGACCAGCCGGACGAAGGCATCTGGGAGACCCGCGGCGGGCGCAAGAACTTCGTCTACTCCAGGCTCATGTGCTGGGTGGCCATCGAGCGGGCCATGCGCATGGCCATCCACCGCGGGCTCCCGGCCGACATCCCGCGCTGGCGCGAGGCCCGCGACGGCATCTACCGCCAGATCATGCGGCACGGCTATTCGGCCACGCTGAACGCCTTCGTCCAGCATTTCGACGATGACGTGCTGGACGCGGCGGTGCTGATGATGCCCCTGGCCAAGTTCGTCTCGCCCATGGACCCGAAATGGCTGTCCACGCTCGACGCGCTCGCCGACGAGCTGGTCTCCGACTCGCTGGTGTACCGCTACAACCCCGAGGCCAGCCCCGACGGGCTGCAGGGCTCGGAGGGCACGTTCTCGATCTGCACGTTCTGGTACGTCGAGGCGCTGGCCAGGGCGGGCCGGGTGGAGGAGGCCCGCCGGGTCTTCGACAACATCCTGAGCTACGCCAATCATCTGGGCCTGTACGCCGAGGAGATCGGGCGCTCAGGGGAGCAGCTCGGCAACTTCCCCCAGGCGTTCACCCATCTGGCGCTGATCAGCGCCGCCTTCAACCTCGACCACGCCCTGGGTTGACGCGTTCCGCTCCGGCAAACTGGGCGGATGACGTCGAGTGATCACGAACCGGCCACGCCGTTCGAGGAGCGGTTGTGGGCGGCGCACCGGGACGGGCAGGACGCGCTCTGCCTGAGCCTGCTCCGCGACGCGGACCTGGCGCTGCCGATCACCGCCGCCGCGGCGGACGGGACCGAGGCCCCCGCGTGGGCGACCGCCGCCGACGCCGAGCGGACGTGGCTGCTCGCCTACACCTCCGTGGAGGCGATGCGGCTGGCCACCGGGGGCGTCGCCACGCACTGCCGCGTCCTGTCGCTGGTCGAGCTGGCGGCCGGCTGGCCGGACCCGCGGTGGGGGCTGGCGATCAATCCTGGGCTGACGGCCGCCTTCATGCTGGAGTCGGGGACGGTGGCCAGGCTGGCGGTGCCCACGCTGGCCGCGGACCTCGTGCTCGACCCCGGGTCGGGGGTGCCGGCGGTCCAGAAGCTGCTGTCCCCCGCCGCCATCCATGACCTGCTGACCGGGGGCGAGCCGCGCGTCTCCGGCTACTGCCATCACGCCCTGGACGTCTCGCACATCGCGACGCCCGTCGTGCTCGCCGACGCGCTGGGGCAGCCGGACCTGCTGACCGAGAACGGCTCGCTCAACATCCTGCGCTGGCGCCCCGTGGGCCTGGCCGGCTACCGCACCCCCTACGGCGGGACCGACGAGGAGCGCAGGGCCGCGGTGGCGGGCTGGGTGGTCGAGGAGCCGCCGTTCGTGGGGATGGGCCTGGTGCCGAACGTCGACCAGGTCATCCGCGAGTACAAGGTGTACGGCGTGGGCCTGCCGCACGGCGCGGAGATCTGGGAGCTCACCTCGGGAGGGACGGAGCACCGGCGCGCGATCTACCACGGCGACCTGGGCCGGTGGCTGCTGGTCGGGAGGCGGACGGGATGAGCTGGCACTTCTACCGGGCTCGCTGGCAGGGGGCGGACTACGTGGCCAGCCCCGAGCCGCACTCCCTGGAGCTGTGGATCCGGCTGCGCAGCCCCGAGCCGGCGGACGGGTTCGAGGAGGTCGAGCCCGGCTGCCACGTACGCCCGGTGCCCGCGTCGGAGTGCACGGCCCTGGACTTCGTGACGACGGTGTGCACCTGGCGGGGAGAGCGCTTCCACGTGCACGGCGAGCGCGACGGGCGGCTGCTGCTCGAATACCTGGGCGGGTCCGCGCCCGCGGCGGTGGAGCTCGGGCTGGAGCGCGTCGAGCGGGGTGTGTACCGCCTCTGGGTGCCCCGGGCCGAGGTGACGGACCTCCACGAACACACCGAACCACTAAATGTCGGGAAACAACACTTTTGAACACACTCTTGTCTGATGGTGTTCATGTGACGGAAACTAACTAGAAACGTGGAAGTTTCGTAAGAGGATTTCCCGTAGACGGGAGGCCTGGCTTCAGGGGGTGTCATGGAGTCGCTCGACCAGCCTGATTCGGCGGCGATGAGGGCATACGCCGACGAGCTGCGCGACATGTTCCGGCAGATCCAGGACGCGGGCATGGAGCTGCATGCCCAGGCCAGAGGGGTGCAGTTCACCGAGAAGTCACGCGACGGCCTGGTGTCGGTCACGGTCGGCCCGCGCGGCGAGCTCGTCCGGCTCGACCTGGACCCGCGCATCTACCGGCGGCCGGAGGCACGGCAGCTGGCCGACACGATCGTCGAGACGGCTCAGCGGGCGGCGGCCGGCGCCCGCGAGCGCGTCACGGAGATCCTCGAGCCGGTGATCCCCCGTGCGGAGCTCGAGGCACACCTCGACGGCGACGTCGAAACCGCCCTGACGCAACTCGCCGAGCGGATGGAGGGTGAACGATGAGGCTCTGGGACGGTACGCAGATCATCAAGCCCAGCGTGGACCGGGGGCTGTCCGAGTGGTCGACGATGGCCGAAGACCTCGAACACGAGTCGGCGAGGCTGGTCGCCCTGGTCCGGGAGGCGCTCGACGCCGCCCCGTGGGGTCCCGGCGCCGAGGGGGAAGCGTTCAGGGCCGCCCATTTCCGCAACGACGGCCCCAACCAGATGCTCAGCCAGTGCACCCAGCTGGCCAAGGAGATCACCGGTGCGGGGAGCGGGGTGCGCACGGCCGTCGACAACACCCTGAAGATGGATCTCGACATCAAGCGCGACATGGCAGCCGGGCGGGTGCGGGAAATCTGAGGCCCAGGACGTGACGGTCAACGCCGACACCGGGGTCCACGGCTCCGGCAGCAAGAACGGCGGCGGCCTTGCCGCCCCGCGGCCAGCGGTCCGCATCGACAGCGACGTCCTCCCCGCGTGGGAGACCGAGGCGCTGCCCGACTGGGTCGTCTACTGGCTGCTCCCCCTGCTTTCGGCTGGGCAGAAATGGCCGGGCGCCAGCGAGAGCGGGCTGTCGAAGCTGTCCGAGGCGTACGACAAGCTGGCCGAGGGGTCCGTCAGCTCCGCGCCGGCCGCGGGCTCGGCCACGCGCGTCCTCCTGGACGGATGGATCTCGCCCGCGACCGCGAACTTCGTCACCAGGGCCACCTTCCTGTACGGCCACGAGGGCGGGCTGGCCGGGGTGTCCGGGAACGCGCAGGCCTACTCGCAGCAGGCCAACAACTTCGCCGTCGAGACGCAGTACTCCAAGCTCTCCGTCAACGTGGCCTTCTGGGTGACGGTCGTCGCCATCGCGATCGCCCTCTTCGTCGCCTTCTTCACCGCCGGCTCCTCCACCGCGATCATCGGGCCGTACGCGGCGGGCGCCCGCGCGGCCATCACGCGGATCCTCGTCAGGCTCATGACCCTGGGCGGCCGGGAACTGGGCGTGCGGCAGCTGGCCAGGGTGACCGCGCTCAGCGGCGCCACCGGGCGCGGCCTCATCGCCAGGCTGCTGGCCTCACCGATCGGCCGGGAGCTGATCGAGGAGATCGGCGAGGAGTTCTTCATCGACGCGGCCTCCCAGTACCAGCAGCTCCAGATGGGCACCGTGCAGGACTGGGACGTGAACAAGTCGGCCGCCTCGGTCATCGGCGCGGGCGGCGGCGCGCTCTTCGGCACGGCCCTGGCCGGGCCCATGTCCCACGTCACCAGCCACGTGCCGGGTTTCGCGGGCCGTGCCCTGACCACGGGCCTGACCAACACGATCGCCTCCCCGGCCGGCAGCTTCATCGCCAACGGCGTGGTTTACAACCAGTGGCAGAACCCGTTCACGGCCGATTCCCTCCTGGGCGGCTTCATGGGCGGCGCCGGGCGTACCGGGACGATCAGCCCGTTCAACCCCGAGGTCTACACCGCGCTGGCCCACCCGGTCACCTCTCTCGCCTCCGCCTACGACCTCGCCGCGCACACCGACGCCGGCCGCGCGGCGGGTGGCCCGCCCGGGGGCCCGGCGGACGGGAACACGTCGGGCGGCAGCCCCACGAACGGCGGCCCCCAGCCCGGCATGGCCGGAGCCGTGCGCCAGCCCGACCCCGCGGGGCCCACCACCGTGAGGTCCGGCGGGCAGGCGACCGCACCGGCGACCCCGAGGCCCGACGCTCCGGCGACCCCGAGGGCCGACGGCGGCCGGGACGGCGACGGCCGCCGCAACCCCGCCGCGCCGGACCCGGACGCGTCGTCGCAGCGGCGGACCTCCAGGGGCGAGGACCCCGACCAGACAGACCCGAATGCGGCGGCACCCGACCAAGCGGACCCGAATGCGGCGGCACCCGACCAGGCGGACCCAAGTGCGGCGGCACCCCCCCAGGACGACGCCGCGCCGCAGCCCGCCGGCGACGCGGGCCCGCGACCGGACGACGCCTCCGGAACGGCCCCGACGGGACAGGCGCCGGACGGCAGCACCGCGCCCAACGCCGACCCGGCCCAGCCGGATGGCACCCCCGCGCAGCCGGACAGCGCCCCCGCCCAACCGGACACCAATCCGACAAACCCCGACAACAACTCCACCCAACCCGACGCCAACCCGACAAACCCCGACAACAGCCCCGCCCAGCCGGACGGCCAGACGGTGCCCGACGCCCAAGCGATGCCCGACGCCCAGGCCGCGACCGGCACGACGACGCTCGCCGACGACGGCTCCGGGCACCCGGTCACCTCCCTCGACGGGTCGGTGCCGGCCGGTCAGCCCATGCCCGCCGCCGTCCGGGCCCGTACGGCGCTGATCGGCGCACTCACCACGAGCTTCCCCGACGCGGTGATCGGCCCGGAGGGCGACCTCCTCATCTCCACCCCCAATGGCGTGCGCGTGATCTCCGCGGCCACCATGAGCCGCATCCGGTCCGCGCTGGACATGCGGGCCGAGGAGGTCTCGGACGTCTCCGACCTCCAGGCCGAGGCCGCCGCCCTGCTGACGGTCGCCCAGGCCGGGGAGCCGGCCGCCCCCGCGGCGGCCCCGGCGCCCGACGACGCCCCCGCCGCCGCGCCTGCGTACACGAGCAAGCCGGGGACGGTCACGTCGCGGCCGATCGCCGGCACCAGGTACGTGACCGACGGCCGCCAGGGCCCGGACCTGGACCTCGACGAGGTGCGGAGCTCGATAGGAAACTGGCTCGCCCGCCACTTCCTCGACCAGGGCGTCAAGCGCTTCACCTGGTCGACGGATTCGGAGGGCCGCCGGACGCTGGCGGTCCACACGGAGACGGACGGCGTCCACCACTTCCGCCCCGTCATCGGCGGCCTGCCCTCGGACCTGATGGGCCAGACCGAGATCAGGTCGGGCAGGAGCGCGGACGACGCCCACCTGGTGCACTTCAACCCCCGTGTGGACTCCGAGCAACTGTCCAGGGTCTGGCTGCACGAGATCACCGACACACTGCAGGAAGTGCAGTCGGCCGGCGGGGGCAGGCGGCAGGGCTTCCTACGGCGCCGACGCGGCGGCGAGGCCACGCAGGACGCGTGCGTCCCCGCCTTCTACAACGAGTTGTCGTTGCTGGCCGGGAAGTGGCACCAGGCCCAGACGCTCCCGGAGAAGCGGCTCCTCGCCGTCGACATCGACGGCGTGGCGCGCAAGCTGCACGAACGCGGTCACACCCCGCCCCTGCCGCCCTGGGCGCCCGGGCAAACCGCCCGGCCGAGCCACGCCCCGGCCTTACCCGGCGAGCACCCGTCCACCCAGGAGGTTCAGGACGTCATCAACGCGCTGATCGAGGCGGAGCATGCGCTCCAGAAGCAGATCAGTGCCAAGAAGGACAGCGCGAAAGAGGCAGGTAAGCAGGCCCGCAAGGCGGCGCGGGACGCGGTGAAGGCGCGGATGCAGCACGACCAGGGCCGGTCCGAGCGGGCCCGCAAGGCGCGGCAGGAGATGCGGATGCACCTGGCCACGCAGAAGCGGCACTCCAGGATCGCGCAGGCGTACGCCCCCGCGCTGGCGGAGGCGACGAAGGCGCGGAAGGTCTACGAGCAACTGCTCGCGGCGATGAGGCAGCCAGGAGGGCCCACCCAGCCGGGAGAGGTCGGCATGGCCGCCATCGCCCGGTCGCTGGAGGCCGAGGCCAGGCGGCGCCACAAGGGCTATCTGGACGCGCTGGCCGAGGCGCTGCCGCACAAGGACAGCCTGTCCACGGCCATGCCGACGGGCCGGCTCGCCCACCTCAACGCGCTCACCACCGCCGTCAACGAGATGTTGGGACGCAACAAGATCGGCCACCAGTTCACCCCGGACGAACTGGAGCGCGCCCTGCGGGCCGACTTCCACAAGATCGTCTCCGACGGCGCCGTGTTGCGCGTCGGCCGCGGCAGCAGGGCGGCGGAAGTGCGGGTCAAACTCTCACTCTCCGACCTCGTCGAGGTGCTCGACCCGGGCGTCAAGGCATCGGAGATGATGGTCGGCCTGTTCTTCCAGGCGGGCCGCACGGTCACCGCCACCGAGTCGGGCAGCGGCGGGATGAACGTCGGCTTCGACAGCTCCGTCCTGGCGCAACTCCTGGCCGAGGGCGAGGTGCCCAGGACGCTGGTCGAGCTGCTCGGGGTCGGCCTCGGGGTCGCCGCCGGGCGCAACTGGTCGGCGACGGGCGGCGCGGGAATGTACGCGCAGGGCGGCTCCGTCGCCGACAACAGGAGCGAGTCGCTGCTGTTCGACGCCGCCGCGACGTGGACCGTCGACATCCGCACCGGGCAGGACACGAGCTGGCGGGACACCACCGTGGTGAATTCCGGCAAACCCGGCGATTCCGCCGCGCAGCGGATGTGGGTCTCGCACTCCTTCACCGACCAGCCGCCGCGGAAGCTGGCCTGGATCGACGACGACAAGCGGGACCCGAAGCTTCCCAACCACGTCCTCACCAGCATGGACGGCTTGGAGGAGGCCCTCGACGAGATCGCGGCGACGCTCGGCGGGGAGTACACCAAGGTCGGCGCCGTCCCCCACGACCAGCTGCGCACGTTCGTGACCGACGTACTGCCCCACCGGCTGCGCGATGCCGTCAACAAAGGGCGGGAACAGGTCTTCACCAAGAACGGTGAGCCGCACGCGAGGGTAACCGCCAAGAGCCGGGTCGTGCTCGTGGAGAGCGAGCCGCTGGGCGGGGCGACCGCGGACGAGTGGGAGGAGGAGGTGCTCGTCGACTTCGTCGCGACCCCGGGCGGCGCGTCATCCGGCGGGTCGCTGGAAGCGAGCGCCTCGGCCGGGTTCAGGCACGACGCGCTACAGGGGGTCGGCGTCGGCGGCTACCATCCCAGCATCGGGCCGCAGGTCAGAGGCTCCCGGGCGGCGTCGCGGTCCTACTCGGCCACCGCCAACAAGCAGGCCATCCACCCGAGCGTGCACAGGAAGACCAGCTACAAGCAGAGCTACCGGCTCGTGGTGGAGACCACGTTCACCGTGGAGGTGATCGGCAAGCCGCCTGTCACGCTGCGGCCGATGCGCAGTGAGGCGGTGGTCAGCATGCGGGAGAAGGCCGCCTACCACTTCGGCCTGCCCGTCGACAGCGCGGCGCTGGTGTACAGGGACGGACAGCCGCTCCTCGACGCGGACGGCAACCAGGTGCTGCGCGGCGACATGAATCCCGATCCGCCGCCGGGGCGCAAGCCCGAGCTGCCCGTGTGGCTCGGCGACGGCCCGGGACAGATGCGGGGCGCCGGCCCCGCCCTCGTCCAGGACATCGACGGGCTGGACGAGTTCAGGGATCAGGTGCTGGACGAGCTCGCCGAGCGCGGGATCATCCCGAAGACCGTGAACGGCGTGCCGCAGTACTCGTCCAACCTGCTCGCGCGCGCCTCCCAGATTCTCAATCGCCAGGAGGTCACGGAGCAGCTGTCCGAGCACCGGATCAGGTCCGCGTACGACTCGCTGGCCCAGGACGGCATTCAGGTCGACCTGGTGATGCACGGCCTGAACAGCACGTCGGAGCACTACGTGCTGCACCTGTCGCTGAAGCAGGACTTCGACGACGTGAAGTACCTCGGGTACACGGAGTCGGAGACGGTGGTCAACCTCGAAATCGGCTCCGACACCTCGGCCCAGGGCACGAGCAGGTCCAGGACGTACGGGGGCGGCGCCTCCGTCAGCGAGAGCGACGGTCCCGACCAGGGGCACGACGGCCTGTCGCACGAGGTGGGCGTCAATGCCGGCGGCAACCGCACCCGTACGGCGGGCTCGAGCGACGGCGACACGGTCAACGTGGTGCCCATCCTGCACGAGAGCACCGGCCCGGTCGCGGGCTTCTCGGTGCGCCACGACCTGACCGCCACGCTTGTGCACGACGGCACGGCGACCACCCTGGCGTCCGAAAGTGGTAGGGCCAAGCTGCTGTTCGCGGCGGACCACCTTCCTTCAGAGGACGGATCGGCGCCCATGCCCATCGGCAAGATGTCGCGGAAGGTGCTGTCCAGGGCGAAGCTCATCCACTTCGACACGCACGGCAGTCTGGAGTCCGCGGCGAAGCAAGTGCTGCCGAGAGGTATGCGCGAGGATTCGGTGGCGTACCAGATGATCAAGGCGACCCTGGGCGTGCGCAATCTCGTCGCCCACCCCAGGACGCTGATGAGGATGCTCACCAGCGGCCTCGGGATCCGCACCCGGGGAATGCCCACCCGCTCGTCGCTGACGGTGCGGGGCGAGGTCGGCGACACGGAAGTGGTGGGCGTCGTCGACCAGGTGAACGGCGACATCCTGTTCGGGCTCGGCAGCGCCGGCGTGTCCTGGGGCGGGTCGTCCGGCGTGTCCGCCGGCGCCTCGACGAACGTCTCCGACCTCGACGACGGCGGCACGTCGAACGACGGCGGCAAGCTCTCGCTGCCTTCCCGGTCGGGAGGCACCTCCGACTCCACGTCGATCCTCGACATCTGGGGCACCGAGGAGCTCACGATCTTCTTCGGCCGCCAGTACGTCCTGCGTGCCAACGTGGACCTCACCCTCACCGGCTCGGAGAACACGGCGCACGCGCTGCCGCTGGGGGACCGGGTCCCGCTCGGCGAGAACGGCGAGGTCCCGGCACAGGGCACCGGGCTGTTCCTGCTTCCCGAGGAGGAAGCGCTGCAGCTGTACTCCGAAGGCGAGCTCCCGCTGCCGGGCGCCCTGGTGGCCGACGCCATCGAGCGGCTGCTCAACGGCAGCCTGCCCCTCGACCCGTCCCTCGCCGTGCCCCTCGTCCAGAGGTACGTCATGGACGTGGCCAAGGCGCGAAGGGCCGGCGAGGACGTGGGGTACGCCGACCGCACCCCCCGGCGGGCGCTGCTCGCCAAGCTCCAGGAGCTGACGGGCCTTGGCCCGCAGGCGACCACGGCCCGGCAGGCGAACGAGGAGAAGCGGCTGGACGAGACGCTGAGCGAGGCGGCGGACCTGGTCGAGCGCTCCAGGGAGGTCGTGCTGTCGCCGTCGAACGAGGACGGGATGGGCCTGGGCACGACGGAATCGCTCGAACTGACCGACGAACAGGGCAATCCCATCGACGTCGCGGACGCCGTGCTGAAGGCCGTGCGAGCCGCCGCCCCCGAGGTGGTGGACGGGAGCCCGACCCTGAGCGAGGAGCTGAGCGTCAACTTCTCCCAGGACGCCGTGAAGATCCACGTTCCCGACATGTTCTCGCCGCGCGGCTTCCAGAAGAGCTACCACGTGCAGGTGGGCTCCCAGGTCGGGCAGGCCGAGGAAGTGACCGTCACGACCCGGCTGGTGTACGACAACCCCGCAGACTCCCGCAAGGCCACCTTGCTCTCGCGCTTCAAGCAGGCCGGGGTCATCATGCAACGCTACCGCTACACCGACCTGTCGCACTCCGAGTCGTACAACGGCTCCTACTCCGCAGGCCTGGACTACGGCAGTTCGGACCAGGGCGACGGCCGCGGGGCCGGCGTGTCGACGGACCGGGGCCGCTCTTACACCGGCTCCACCAACCAGCAGGGCACGCGGCTGCAGCGGGTGGCCCGGTTCAACGGCATCAACCGGGTCAAGCAGAAGCCCAGGCTGGTCATCGAGGTCAAGCGCACGCCGGTGCGTGGAGGCACGATCCCGGCCAAGGTCCAGCAGGCGGCGAACAAGCTCCGGCGCAGGCCCCCCTCCACCCACACGGTCGAATACAACGCCACGCTGGTGCGGCGCATCCCGATCGGCATGGTTCGGCCCGTCGACGAGGATCCGGGGCAGGTCGTCATGACGTCCGATCCCCGGCAGGTCGAACTGCACCCCGGCTTCTTCACGGACGCGCTGTGGGAGGACCCGCGTAAACCCAGCCTTTTCGACGTCGTCACCGCGCAGCTGTCGAAGATGCTGGGCGCCAAGACGGTCACGGAACGCCTGTCCGAGATAACCAAGCGGCTGTCCCTGGGGGCACTGCTGACCGGGTTCGAACGGATGACGGGACCAGACGGCGACATCGTCGTGCGGGTGGCCAGGCAGAAGTTCAAGGACCAGGGCGCCCAGGTCAGGATCCGGGCCCGCATGTCGGACTTCACCATCGTCGCCGGCCCGTTCGAGGCGGAGAAGGGAGAGGTCGACAGGACGGCCAACGCCCAGAACGTGACGGTGTCCCGCGGTCGCGCGCTGCCGGTCGGCGAGAGCGGCAGCATGAGCGACGGCCAGTCGGGACTCAACGGCGGCGTGCGGGCCGGGGAGCAGGCGTCCGAGAGCGTGACCGACCACAACGGGGGGCGCCGCGAGCGCACCAAGTCCGAGAAGAGCCAGGCCTACACCGTCCGGCTCAGGGTGGACTACGACTTCACCTTCGAGCACGTGGCGCGGCTGCGGAACGGAGACGAGCGCGTCGTCGGCGACCCGATCCATCTGCCGGGCGCCAGCAGCGGCTGGGTGGACGTGACGCTCTTCGAGGAGGAGATCGCGGAGCTGCGCGCCCGGGTGGAGGCGAACGTGCGGCTCGCGCCCCTCGTTGATCAGGGATGGCCGACGTTCAAGTTCGTGCCGGCCGAGGGCCGCGTAGGGCTGATCCAGATCCTGCAGGACGCGCGCCTGGCCGCCCGCGAACGCCGTGCGGTGGCCCGTGTGACGGTCCGGGAGGCGGACGGCCTCCATCGTTACGTGGCCGCCCCTGACGGCTCGGTGCACAGCGAGACCCCCGACGGCGGGTTCGCCGAGGCCTTCGCCACCCTCTCCCCCGCGGTGCTGGACGCCGCCCACCAGGTCGGCCTCGACCTACGCGACGTCTTCATGAACTCCGAGAACCCCGGCACCTTCTCCCATCAGGTCAAGGCCGAGCTGATGGCGCGTGGCGTCTTCGCGCTCGACACCGCCAAGCCGGCCTGGCCCGCCGACCGGGAAGAGGAGAACCAGCCGGTGGGAGGCAGCGTCGCCCAGGGGGTGGCCATGTCGGATCCCGCGATCGAGGGCACGCCCTTCAGCCGGTCGGCCCGGCCCGACGGGGTCCCCGACCTGACCGTGGACGAGCTGCGCAACCAGAACATCACCCTCGGCGATCTGGGCGGCGCCGCCGCGCACGTCGCCTGGAACGGCGACACGCTGACCGTCCAGGTCTCCAACGCGCCCGACCAGCACGTCCGCGTGCTGATCGGTGAACCTGGCGAAGGGCTCGACGCCTCCACCGAGTTGCGCGCGGGCACGGCGGACGACCCGCACGTCATGCGCTTCTGGCCGCGCGTGCACCCGGACGTGGTGTCGTCGGTCCTGGTGCACGAGCTCTCGCACGTCCTGCAGGAGACGCTCGCCGCGTCGTCGGGCGCCCCGCAGGGCGTGATCAGGACCTCCTTGTCGGAACACCAGACCGAGGGCACCGACTACTGCCTGCTCCCCCGCCTGAACGAGCACGCCCACCTGTCGCGCAAGTGGCACGCGACCTCCGACCCGGCCACGCGCTCGCTCCTGGCCGACGCGATCGACGCCATCGCGGCCGACCTCGAACGCCGCGGCCACACCCCGCCCGCGCCACCGTGGGGAACGGGCCCGCGGGCGCCGGCCGCCCCTCAGCCGCTGAGCCGGCTCGCGCGGCTGCTCAACGGGGGAGGCCCGGTGGGGCTGGACACCTCGCCGGCCGGGCTCGGCAGGCTGGCGCAGACCGCCGGCGTCGCCGACCTGGCTCCGGCGGGACCCTCCGGCGAGTTCACGGTGTCCACCAGGAGCGGGACCTTCACCGTGGCGCTGGCCGACGCGGCGCCGGGCGCCACGGACGTGACCGTCGACTCGCGCGGGCCGGGGCGGCTGGCGCTTCGCGTGCCCGCCGACGGAGGCGGGCGCGGGGTCGTCGCGGTGGCCGAGCAGATCGCCGCGCACGCGGCCGCGCTGGACGGCCGCCCGGCGGGCCGGACGCTCGGCCCGGGGCCGGCCTTCGGCGCACATCCCACGGCGCCGGGACAGGTGCTCGGGGTGGCCGACGCCGCGACGCTCGCGCGGCTGCGCGGGCTGGCCCGCGCGGTCACCGAAGGCGGCTGGAGCGGCGCGGCCGAGGCGCTGCGTGCCGAGGCGGCGCGGGCCGGTCTGGCGCCCGGCCAGGCCGGAGCGGCGCCCCGGTTGCTGGCGCTGGCGCGGGCGGGCGAGCTCTCTCCCGCCGACGTCACGGCGATCCGCGGCCATGCGACGCTGCCGGAGACGGCCGCGGCCAGGGCCGTCGAGCGCGGCGCGGCGCTCGTGGGCGCCCGGGTCCACGACTACGGCTCCGGCCTGCTGGACATCGTGCTCCCCGGCCGCCCGCCCATCCCCGTAGAGGTGCGGTCGGGCCCAATGGGTGACACTGCGGGTGACACGGGCATGCTGACCGTCCAGGTGGACGGCCGCCGCACGATCGGCGCGAACGAGCGGGCCGCCGCCGCGACCGTTGCCGGAGCGGTCGCCCGTACGCTGGGCGCGACGGCCGCCGGCGACCACGCGGCCCTGGCCGAGCTGTACGAGGCCGTGCGCCAGGCACGCGCGGCCACCGTCCGCCAGCGGCCGGCCCGGCTCGGCGTGCTCCACGACCTGCTCGCCACCATCCGCCCCCAGGTGTGGCAGCTCGTCCCGCAGCCGCTGGCCACCGAGCTCGCCAGGCTGGCGGACGGGGCGCGTCCCCGGGACCTGCCGACGTACATGGACCGCCTGCGCACGCTCGCCAACGCGACCGGCTGGCACGAGCCGGAAGAGGAGAACTGCCGGTGCCCCGCCGACGGGCCGTGCGAGTGCGGCCTGCGCACCGGGGAGGCACCGGCCGTGGCACGCACGATGGCGGTGTGACCGCGATCGCGCGTTCCGGCATGATGGGACTCCCGAGGAGAGGACGGCTATGGCATTCGCGGTGGCGCGGACGAGGGATGAGGCGCATCTCTACCTCGATCTGCACCCGTGCGCCTGCGGGTCGGTGGACACGACCTGGCACAGCGGGCTGGTGAGCGTCGAGGAAGGGCTGGTCAACCGCTATTCCGGCGGGTGCGGGGAGTGCGGGACGGCCCGGGAATACCTGTTCGGCCTGCCGGAGCGTCCCGTGCTGCCCACCGGCTATCCGACGTTCGGCGGGACGGAGCCGTCCGAGCTGCTCGACGCGGGCGAATGGTTGTGGGTGGCCGACCTGAGCGCGGGCAACGTGCCGGTGGACGACCAGGCAGAGGCCAGGCGCACGCTGCGGGTCGCGACCGCGGCCGTCGAGGAGGTCGTCAAGTTCGTGCCGCCGGGGGCGGACGCGGTGCCCGACGACGGGTTCTGGTCCGAGCGCGGGCAGCAGTTGCGGGCGGCCGACCCCGGCAGGTTCCAGCTCGACCGGCTGCTCGTCGTCAGGGACACCTACCAGGATCTGGCGGGCCGGCATGCCTGAGCGCGGTCTCGCCCGTTCCCTCGTGGAGGCGTACGTCTACTTCGACCTGGTGGCCGGCGGCGGTGAGGCGGGCGCGTCGCGCCGGGCGGTGGTCGAGCAGGACCCGGACGGCTGGGTGGTGCGGCTCGGCGGCACGGAGGTCCTGGTTCCCGAGGAGGCCGAGGTCGTGGCGAGGCAGGCGGGGCTGATCTTCGGCACCGGCCTCTCCGAGCTGATCGACCCCGGCCAGTGGGTGCTCATCGCCACCACCTACGCGAGCCGGGCTCTGGAGGGCGCGCTGTTCTTCGCCGCGGACCCCTCGGACCCCGAGGCGTTCGGCAGGATCGAGACCGACTGGCGCTTCGCCGCCGACGCCGTGGCCGAGGCGCTGAAGTTCTTCCCCGGCGGCGCCGCCGAGCTGCCCCCTGACGACTTCTGGAGCGAGATGGGCAGGGCATTGCGGGAGTCCGAGCCCCATCGGCTCACCAGGCAGAAGCTGGAGAGCGATCTCGCCTTCTACCGCCAGAGCCTGGACGACTTCCACCGTCTCCACGACGGCTGAGGGTCGGCCTCGGTCAAACGATTGATCTCTGGGTCACACCCGTAATATTTTATCGATTATGGTGCGACGCAGCCGAATCAGAAACGTGATGGTCATCCTGGTCGCGGCCTTACCGGCGACCGCCGCGACGCAAGCCCCGGCGGCGGCCGCCGCCCCGCTCACCGTGTACGTGTCACCGGACGGCAGGGAAGGGGCCCGCGGCACCGAGCAGGACCCGTTCGCGACCGTCGAGCAGGCCCGCGACGCGCTGGCGGGCCGGACGAGCGCCCGCTCCCCCGGGATGGTCCGCATCAGGGGCGGCGTCTACCGGACGTCCAGGACCGTCCAGCTCAGCGGGGAGCGCAACTCCTACGTCACCTATGCCGCCTATCCGGGCGAGCGGGTGGAGTTCGCCGGGGTCACCACGCTCTCGCCGGAGAAGTTCCGCAGGCTGAGCGACCTCCCGGCGGGCGAGGCCAAGTGGTCGTCCAGGTCGCGGGTCCGGGACTCGGTGTCCGGCAATGTCTACGTCTACGACCTGGCCGCCGAGGGCATCCCGGCCGGGCGGCTCAACAAGAACGGGTTCAACTGGAAGCCGCAGCCGTACGCGCCCGAGTTGATCACCGACGACGTCGCGCAGACCCTGGCGCAGTATCCGAACGGCGGCGAGAAGCTGGACCGCGCCGACCTCACCGTCAAGGAGGCGCCGAAGGGCGCCCGCGACTACTTCTCGGACAAGACCGCCGACGGCACCACCCTGCCCTACGAGGACATGCTGAAGCTGCCCGGCCCCGCCTACACCGCGGTCGACCCCGCGCTCAAGGAGCGCTCCGCCACGTGGGCCCCGCCCGGCGGGACCGCCGACAACACGACGTACGAGACCGACGGCTGGCTGTCCGGATATTTCGGCAACAACTATGCCAACGACCGCGTACGCATCGACTCCGTCAACGGTGACGAGCTCAGGACCCGCTACCCCACGATGTACGCCGCCACGGACAAGTGGACGTCGTTCGTGGCCCAGAACGTGCTGAGCGAGCTGGACGCCGAGGGCGAGTACTACATCGACCGCTGGAACGGCGGCGACGCCCTCTACTACTACCCGCCCGGCGGCACGGTCGAGGGCAGGCGGATCAGCCTGACCTCCTTCGACGCCCCCTTCTTCACGCTGGAGAACGTCAAGGGGGTGACGCTCAAGGGGCTGAAGCTCAACGGCACGACCGGCACCGGCGTACGCCTGCTGGACGCGGAGTCGTGCACCATCGACGGCCTGGAGATCCTCAACGTCAGCATGGACGCGGTCGCGATCGGCGAGGCCAACGACGCGATCACGGCCATCGCCGAGTACCGCACGAGCCGGGGCGGCCACCGCAACCGGGTGGTCAACAGCAGGCTGCACGACCTGGGCGGCGGCGGGGTGTTCACGGCCGGCGGCGACCGCGACTCGCTGGAGCGCGGCGACCACGTCGTGGAGCACAACGAGATCTACGACTTCTCCAAGCTCGCCACCTACACCCCGGCGGGCTACCTGTACGGCGTCGGCAACACCTTCAGGTACAACAACGTCCACGACGCGCCACACATGGCCATCCAGATCATGGGCAACGACATGGAGGTGAGTCACAACCGGTTCGAGAACCTCGTGACGCACGCCTCGGACCAGGGGGTGATCTACGCGGGTCGCGACTACACGTACCTGAACAACGTGATCTCCTACAACCTCTTCAGGAACGTCGGGCCGAAGGGCAACCAGGCCGTCTACATGGACGACGGGATGTCGGGGATGGTGATCCACCACAACTTCTTCGACGGGGCCCAGCACGGCCTGTTCTACCAGTCGGGGCACAGCAACGTCGCGACCGACAACGTGTTCAAGGACGTGACGTACGTCGGGCACGACAAGCTCTACCACGAGAGCGGCGGGCGGCTGCCGGTGCCCAACTCCAAGGTCGTGGTCGAGCGCTTCAACGACATGCTGAAGGCCGGCGACGGCACCGGCTTCACCAACACGCGCGAGAACATCGAGAAGTGGTACCGGCGCTACGGCCGCCAGTACCCGAACATCCGGTCCTGGTACGTCCCGGCGGACGCGAGCGGGCGGACCTGCACCGCCGTCGGCACCACGGAGTGCACGGAGGCGTACGTCTGGCGCGACCCGGACTCCGTGTACGTGCCGTCCCACAACGTGCTGACCCGGTCGGTGAGCATCGCGTCGGGCGGCTTCGCCTACACCGACGACGCCGGCGGCCTGAGCAACAAGACGTTCAACCCCGACTTCGACTCCTACAACGTCAGGAAGGACACCGCCACCGGCTTCGCCTTCGACCCGGTGACGGGGAAGTTCGACGCGGCCGCCACGCCGCTGAACTCGGCCGAGGGCTTCGGCCGGCGGTGGGTGCGGGAGTGGAACGCGCGCTTCACCCTGGAGGGCATCGGGCCTCACTGACTCAACGACTGACAGAAAAGCGGCGTCATGTAAAGATCGAGACTCGGCGAACCCTTGTTTCGGAATTGAGCAAGATCTGCTTCTGCCCTTCCCGAGGGTTTCGGGTCATCGTGAGGACGTGCATCCGACCCCCCGGCAACAGGAGCAGGTCCTCATGGTCAGACGATCCCGCGCGCTACTCGCCGCTTTCGCCCTCTCTGTGATCACCGTACTCGGGTTCGCCTTGCCCGCCCACGCGGTGACCTTGGAGCAGAAGCTCGCCGCTCTTTCCGGTTTCTCGCAGCCCACGGCCGCCAGCGCCTCGTCCTGGCGGGCGGCCTGGGAGAACCAGGCCGCGTGGGCGGACTACGCCTTCGACTGGTCGACCGACCTGTGCTCGAGCAGCCCGGACCAGCCGCTCGGCTTCGATTTCCGGATGCCGTGCAGAAGGCACGATTTCGGTTACCGCAACTACAAGGACGTGAGCCAGTTCCCGGCGAACAAGTCGCGCATCGATGACTCGTTCTACTACGACATGAAGCAGGTGTGCGCCAAGTACTCGGGCGTCTCCAAGTCCACCTGCAACGGCCTGGCCTGGACGTACTACCAGGCGGTCAAGGAGTTCGGGAACCTCAACGTCACCCAGGAGCAGATCCAGGAAGTGCAGCAGGAGGCGCAGCTGAGCGCGCAGAACGCGGAGAGCGTCGAATCCTGACAACCAAAAGGGCGAGGATGCCTTGGCACCCTCGCCCTTTTCGTGCGGTGCGCCGCCAGGGACTCGAACCCCGGACCCGCTGATTAAGAGTCGCTAGCTTTCATGCCAGCTGCTGCCTCAATACCACTCTTTGTATCGCTCTATTCGATTTCGTTGCTTTCGGAATGCCCCAAAATGCCGCTGTGTATTCACGCGCGCCGATGGCCGAGGAGCAACCACCGAGCAACCGTCCGGACGATTGCGCGGCCTTGACCATCCGATTTGTCGCGTCGTCGACACCAATGGGCTCTCTGGCCCGCAGGAGATGCTCCTGGCCTGGCCGCCGTCCAATCGGCCCAGCGGTAAGAACAACGGTGTAACTCCTGATCACGGAGGACACACCTGATGAGTACTGTGATCCAGGCTCGACGGAGATCGACCTGGAGGACGCTGGGATGCTCAAGATCGGGTTAGCCTGGACGGTCAGGTCGTGGACGTGGACGTAGCACAGCCGCAGCGCGATGCGCCGGCGCAGTCGGGTGGCCAGGGCCGGGGCCTATCCGAGGACCCAGAGAAGATCTCTATGCCTCGCCGCGGAAGGCTCCGGAGTCGGTAAGACCATGCGTGACCAGCCATGTCACGGGTAGTCACCGCCGGTAACGAGAGGAGACTGATCGTGGCTACCCAGAAGACGATGCCCGAGACGATGGGAGAGAGCGACGTCATCGACCTGCTGCTGGCGCAGCACGCGATGATCCGGGGCTTGTTCGACGAGGTCGAGCGGGCCACGCCGGACCAGCGGGGCGAGGCGTTCACTCGGCTGGTGCGGCTGCTGGCCGTGCATGAGACGGCCGAAGAAGAAATCGTCCATCCCTACGCCCGCCACAAGATCGACGGCGGCGACGCCGTCATCGACGACCGCCTGGCCGAGGAGAACCACGCCAAGGAACTCCTGCAGCATATGGACGAGGCCGGAGCCCATGCCCCGGACTTCATCGAGAAGCTCGCCGTGCTGCGTGCCGCCGTCGAAGCTCATGCCCGCAACGAGGAGCGCTACGAGTTCAGCCAGTTGCGCGACCGCACCACCGAGGCCGAGCGCCGGAGCATGGCCATCGGCGTCAAAGCCGCGGAGGCGATGGCTCCCACCCACCCGCATCCGGGCACCGAGTCGGCGACCAAGAACGTGCTCATGGGAACTCCCATCGCGATGATGGACCGGGTTCGCGACGTGATCCGCCAGGCCATGGGCAAGCAGAGCTAACCCGGGACATGCCCGCCAGGCAGGACCGGACGAGCCGAGGCACGGGCCGGAAACGACCGGTGGCGCCGCGTATCAGTTGGCAGCTACGCCGACAGTTCACCTACCCCCTTGAGACACGCAGCACCAGCTCAATCGAGTAGGAGGGCGAGATCTTCTCGCTCTCCCCTCTCATCACAACGAGCGCACCGCCCCGCATCGATAATTCCAATGAACTCGTCCCAGAGTCTCAGGTGTACGATTCCTCACTTCGAGCACTTGCTCAGTTCACCCGAACTTTCCGGCGTGGCGCCCGCGGCACAGCACCATTTCTGGAGCGCCGGGCACGGACACTACGTCGTGTTCCATCGGACTGGCTTCAGGATGGTTGAAATTGCCGGCGCCGAGGCGACCAGGAAAGACAGTAGCCAGCCCGGCGGGCCTCATCGAGGCCATTTCCTCTTCAGAATTATCAAAATCGGGCCGCACACTGAGGTGATCTCAGCGAATTCCCGGCAGGTAATTGTGCTCGAAGTGGGTGAGGACAAGTGCTGCGCGGGCGATGTCGCCGATTCGGCTGGGGCTGACGG